>NZ_JASATH010000098.1:0-28591 GCF_038440215.1 Inquilinus sp. OTU3971
AACGCCACACCCCTGGCTGTCCGGGGCGGGCCCCCCAAAACGGGGCCCCGTTTCCGTTTATGTCTGGCTTTCTTCCGCGGCGTGAGATTCCCTAGACTCTTCTCCGCTGGCGCCGTTGCAGCGCCGGAATGCCGGCCCGGGACTTTCATGCGCGTCATTGCCGCCCTCCTGCTCGCCCTTGCCGTCGCGGCCCCGGCCGCTGTTCGGGCGGAGGAGCCGGCGGCCAGCCACGCCCTGGCCCTGTTCGGGCAGCCGAAATACCCCGCCGGCTTCACCCATTTCGACTATGCCGACCCGGAGGCGCCGAAGGGCGGCAGCCTGGTGCTGAGCACGGTCGGCACCTTCGACACGCTGAACGTCATCCCGATCGGCACGCCGCCGCGGTCGCTGGGGCTGCTCAATGATTCGCTGATGGTCGAGAGTCAGGACGAATCCGGGGTCTATTACGGCCTGCTGGCGGAGAGCGTGACGGTGCCGGACGATGCCTCCTGGGCGGTCTTCACCCTGCGGCCGGAGGCGCGCTGGCACGACGGCGTGCCAGTGACGGCTGCGGATGTCGTGTGGAGCTGGGAGACGGTGCGGGACAAGGCCGAGCCGTTCCTGAAGTCCTTCTTCCCGGACGTCACCGGCGCCGAGGCGCTCGACGACCGCCGGGTGCGCTTCACCTTCGCCAGCCGCAACCGCCGCAAGCCGATCGGCCAGGTGGCGAACGCGCTGCCGATCCTGCCGAAGCACTGGTGGACCGTGAACGGCCGTGACATCGGCGAGAACACGGTCGAGCCGCCGCTCGGCAGCGGCCCCTACCGCATCGCATCGGTCGATCCCGGCCGGACGCTCGCTTGGGAGCGGGTGGCGGATTATTGGGGCCGCGATCTGCCGGTGAATCGCGGGCAGTGGAACGTCGACCGCATCCGCTACGACTACTACCGCGACCGCGACGCCGAGTTCGAAGCGTTCAAGGGCGGCAACTCCGATTTCCGGCAGGAGTTCACCTCGCTGTTCTGGGCCACCGGCTATGATATCCCGGCGGTGCGCGACGGCCGCCTCATCCGCGCCGAAATCGCCAGCGAGGATCCCCGCGGCATGCAGGGATATCTGTTCAATCTGCGCCGCACGCCGTTCTCCGACCCCAAGGTCCGCGAGGCGCTGGGCTGGCTGTACGACTTCGAATGGGTCAACAAGACCCTGTTCTCCGGCCTGTACGACCGGCTGGCCAGCTATTTCAACGCCGAGGGCTTCCGCTCCTCCGGCGTGCCGGAGGGCGAGGAGCGGGCGCTGCTGGAGCCGTTCCGCGGCCAGGTGTCGGACGCGCTGTTCGACACCCCCTTCGCGCTGCCGCAGACCGACGGCAGCGGCAACATGCGCGACAACATCCGCACCGCCCTGCGCCTGCTGAAGGAGGCCGGCTGGGAGCAACGCGACGGGCTGATGACCAACATCGCCACCGGCGAGCCGATGCGCTTCGAGATCCTGATCGACCAGGCGATCTACGAACGCGTGACCCAGCCCTTCGTCGAAAGGCTGCGGCAGGTCGGCATCCAGGCATCACTGCGCCGGGTGGATGCGGCGCAGATGCAGAAGCGCCAGCAGACTTTCGACTACGACGTCATGCCGCTCGCCCTCGCCTTCTACCCCCCGCCGGGCAGCGAGCTGCGCAACTATTTCGGCTCCGGCGAAGCGGGGATCGAGGGCTCGGCCAATCTCATGGGCATCCGCAACCCGGTGGTGGACGCGCTGATCGACAAGATCACGGCCGCCCGCGACCTGTCGTCGCTGCAGGTTGCAACCCGAGCGCTCGATCGTGTGCTGTTGTGGAATCGCTATGCGATCCTGCAATGGGGCAAGAGCGACGCCTGGGTGGCCTATTGGAACCGCTTCGGCCAGCCTAGGACGCAGCCGACCCATCGGTTCGGCGAACCGAATGGCGTCGGCTTTCCCTCGACCTGGTGGATCGATCCGGCGAAAGATGCGGCGCTGAAGCGCGGCGGAGGATAGAGGTAGGCATGATCACGCGACGCCAGTTCTCGATCGGCTCGATGCTCTCGGTTGCGGGGGCGTCCTTCCCCCTGCCCCGGGCCTTCGCCCAAGGGACGGCCGCCACGCCGGGCTATGGCGCGCCGACCTATTACCTGCCGATGCTGGACCTGAAGGCGGCCTATCCGAAGGACTTCCCGCACTGGAACTATGTCCGTCCGGATGCTCCCAAGGGCGGCCATCTGGTCCTAGGCGCCTTCGGCACCTTCGACACGCTCAACAACCTGACCACCGACGGCACCGATGCGGCGGGTGTGGGCGCGATCAACGATGCCCTTATCACGGTCAATCTCGACGAGCTCGACACCTATTACGCCGATGTCGCGGAGTCGCTCGAGATCTCCGACGACAAGCTTTCGGTCATCTTCACCATGCGCGAAGGCCCGCGCTTCCATGACGGCCATCCGATGACCGCCGAGGATGTCGCCTTCACCCATCAGCTGCTGCGCGAGAAAGGCGCGCTGCGATTCCGGGCTCGCTTCTACGACGACATGGACAGCATCGAGGCGCTGGACATACGACGCGTCCGGTTCACGGCCAAGAATCTGAACAACCCGCAGCTGCTCAAGGCCATGGCGAGTTTCCCGATCCTGCCGAAGCACTGGTGGGAGGGCCGGGATTTCGGCGGGCTGACGATGGAGCCGCCGCTCGGCAGTGGCGCCTACAAGATCAAGTCCGTGGATCCGGGCCGCGCGATCACGCTGCAGCGGGTCGAGGATTATTGGGGCAAGGACCTGCCGCAGAATATCGGCACGGCCAATTTCGACGAGATCACGTACCAGTACTATCGCGACCAGGACGTGCTGTACGAGGCATTCAAGTCGGGCGAGTTCGACTTCATGGCGATCGGCTCGCCCCAGCAGTGGACGACCGGCTTCAAATCCGTGGCCGCGGTGCAGTCCGGCGCCCTGAAGCTCGAGGAGATCCCGGATGCATCGCCGCAGCCCTATCTGGGCATGATGTTCAACCTGCGGCGACCCTATTTTTCCGACGTTCGGGTCCGACGGGCGCTGAACTATCTCTACGATTTCGAGACGACACAGAAGACCAGCTATTACGGTCTCTATCGCCGCATCAACAGCTACTTCCCAAACACGCCCTTCTCCTTCAGCGGGCTGCCGGAAGGCCGGGAGCTGGAGATCCTGGAGCGCTATCGCGGGAAGATCGCTGACGAGATCTTCACCACCGAATTCAAGCAACCAACGACTGATGGCAACGGCAATATCCGCACCAATATGCGGTCGGCTCTCGACCTGCTGAAGCAGGCTGGTTGGGAGTCACGCGGAGGCAGGCTGGTCAACGCAGCCAGCGAGGCGATGGCCTTCGAGATTGTCTATTTCAGGCCTGAGACCGAGAAGACGATCCTGCCCTTTGTCGAGAACCTGCGACGGATCGGGGTTCAAGCTTCGCCACGGCTGCTCGACGTGCCGCAATTCCGCAATCGGGTGAATAATTTCGATTTCGACCTCATGCCATTTGGCTTCACGCCATTCTTCCCTCCCGGAGAAGCGCTGCGCGGCGGCTGGAATTCCCGCTACGCCGACCGGCCGGGCGACGAGAATTCCCAAGGCGTGAAGGACCCGGTCATCGACGAGCTGATCGAGATGATCATTGCGGCGAAGACTTATGATGAGAAGGCGGCGACCTGCAAGGCCTTCGACCGCTACGCCACCTGGCAGTTCTTCTCCATCGCCATGTACGAGGACCCGTTCTCCCGGATCGGCTACTGGGACATGTTCGGCCATCCGGAGACGCGGCCGAAATACGACGTTGGCTTCCCCAGCACGTGGTGGTTCGACGGCAAGAATCCCAAGGCCCTGAGGGGACAGCGCCGGTGAGGCAGATCCGACCAGCCTTCGAGGTTCTGCTCTCTTTTCTGTCATGCCCGGGCTTGACCCGGGCATCCAGAGAGCATCGACACCTTCTGGATTGCCGGGTCAAGCCCGGCAATGACAATCAAAATCGTACCATACCGGCCCGCTGCCGGAGTGAAACCTGACCAATGCTCGCCTATATCATCCGGCGCCTGCTGCTGATCATCCCGACCCTGTTCGGGATCATGGTCGTCAACTTCGTCATCGTGCAGTTCGCCCCCGGCGGGCCGGTCGAGCAGATGATCGCACAGTTGCAGGGCACAGCCACCGACGCGACCAGCCGGATCAGCGGCGGCGGCGGCGATTTCAACCGTGCACCGGACAGCTCGCAACTCGGAGGCAATGCGGCTACCAGCAAATACCGCGGCGCCCAAGGGCTGGACCCGAAATTCATCGCCGAGATCGAGAAGCAGTTCGGCTTCGACAAGCCGCCGATCGAGCGGTTCTGGCTGATGATCAGTGACTATCTGAACTTCGATTTCGGCCGCAGCTACTTCAAGAGCGCGCGGGTGGTCGACCTCATCGTGTCCAAGCTGCCGGTCTCGATCTCGCTCGGTGTGTGGACCACGCTGCTGGTCTATCTGATCTCGATCCCGCTCGGCATCCGCAAGGCGGTCAGGGACGGGTCGCGGTTCGACATCTGGACCTCCAGCGTGGTCGTCGTCGGCTACGCGATCCCCAGTTTCCTCTTTGCAATGCTGCTGATCGTGATGTTCGCCGGCGGCCGCTATTTCGCCTGGTTCCCGCTGCGCGGTCTGGTCTCCGACGGCTGGTCTTCCCTGCCGTGGTACCAGCAGATCCTCGACTATCTCTGGCACATGGTGCTGCCGATCACGGCCATGGTGATCAGCGGCTTCGCCACCCTGACCATGCTGACCAAGAACTCGTTCATCGACGAGCTCGGCAAGATGTATGTGCTGACCGCGCGGGCCAAGGGCCTGACCGAGCGGCGCGTGCTGTACGGCCACATCTTCCGCAACGCCATGCTGATCGTCATCGCCGGCTTCCCGGCCGCCTTCATCGGCGTGCTGTTCACCGGGTCGCTGTTCATCGAGGTGATCTTCTCGCTCGACGGCCTCGGCCTGCTCGGCTACGAGGCGGCGATCCAGCGTGACTACCCGGTGGTGTTCGCCACGCTCTATGTCTTCACCCTGCTCGGCCTAGTGATGAAGCTGGTGCAGGACGTGACCTACACGCTGATCGACCCGCGGATCGATTTCGAGGCCCGCAATGTCTGAGGCGGCATTGTCCAGGGCACAGGACCTCGCCCATCCGCGCTTCCTCGGCTTCCGCATCCGGCCGATCACCGCCCGCCGCATCGCCAATTTCCGCGCCAACCGCCGCGGGCTGATCGCGCTGTACCTGTTCCTGGTCGTGTTCCTGGTCACGCTGTTCGCCGAGTTCATCGCCAACGACCGGCCGCTGCTGGTCAAGTATGACGGCCACTACTACGTGCCCGTCCTGCAGACCTATCCGGAGACGGCGTTCGGCGGCGAATTCGAGACCGAGGCGGATTACCGCGACCCCTTCGTGCGCGAGCTGATCAGCGCCAAGGGCTGGGCGGTCTGGCCGCTGATCCCCTTCTCCTACCGCACCATCAATTACGACCTGGACCAGCCCGCCCCCTCCCCGCCCTCGGCCACGAACTGGCTCGGCACCGACGACCAGGGCCGCGACGTGCTGGCCCGGCTGATCTACGGCCTGCGCCTCTCGATCCTGTTCGGCCTGACCCTGACCGCCTTCGCTTCGGTCATCGGCGTCTTCGCCGGCGCAATTCAGGGCTATTTCGCCGGCTGGACCGACCTGGTCTTCCAGCGGGTGATCGAGATCTGGTCCGGCATGCCGCAGCTGTACCTGCTGATCATCATGTCGTCCTTCTTCGTGCCGGGCTTCTGGACGCTGCTGTTCATCATGCTGCTGTTCGAGTGGATGAGCCTGGTCGGGGTGGTGCGGGCGGAGTTCCTGCGCGCCCGCAACCTGGACTATGTCCGCGCCGCCCGGGCGCTGGGCCAGCCGGACCGCGTGATCATGTGGAAGCACGTGCTGCCCAACGCCGTGGTCGCCACCATCACCTTCCTGCCCTTCAACCTGACCGGCAGCATCAGCCTGCTGACCGGGCTCGACTTCCTGGGCCTGGGCCTGCCGCCCGGGTCGCCCTCGCTCGGCGAGCTGGTCAGCCAGGGCAAGGCCAATCTGCAGGCGCCGTGGCTCGGCTTCACCGCCTTCTTCTCGCTGGCCATCCTGCTCAGCCTCCTCGTCTTCATGGGCGAGGCGCTGCGCGACGCCTTCGACCCGCGCAAGACGATAGCCGCCGGCGGCCCGGCTGCCGCCCCCAGTCCCGTCATCGATCCCAAGGCCCAGACGCCATGACCGACATCCCGACCTCCGGCGAAAGGCTGCTCGAGATCCGCGACCTGGCGGTGGAGTTCCGGGTGCCCGGCGGCGCAGTGCCGGCGGTGAAGGGCGTGTCGCTGCATCTCGACCGCGGCGAGACCCTGGCGCTGGTCGGCGAGAGCGGCTCGGGCAAGTCGGTCACCGCGTTGTCGGTGCTGCAGCTGCTGCCCTATCCCAGCGCCCGCCACCCCAAGGGCAGCATCCGCTATCGCGGCCAGGAGCTGCTCGGCGCGCCGGAAAAGGTCCTGCGCGAGGTCCGCGGCAACAAGATCGCCATGGTGTTTCAGGAGCCGATGACTTCCCTGAACCCGCTGCACACCGTCGAGAAGCAGGTCGGCGAGGTGCTGTCGGTCCACAAGGGCATGGGCAAGGCCCAGTCCCGCGCCCGGGTGCTGGAGCTGCTGCTCCTGGTCGGCCTGCCGAACCCGGAGCAGCGGCTGAACGCCTATCCGCACGAGCTGTCGGGCGGCCAGCGCCAGCGGGTGATGATCGCCATGGCCCTGGCGAACGAGCCGGACATCCTGATCGCCGACGAGCCGACCACGGCGCTGGACGTGACCATCCAGGCCCAGATCCTGGAGCTGATGCAGAGCCTGCAGAGCCGCTTCGGCATGGCGCTGCTGCTGATCACCCATGACCTGGGCGTCGTCCGCAAGATGGCGGACCGGGTCTGCGTCATGAACAAGGGCGAGATCGTCGAGGCCGGCGAGACCGAGGCGGTGTTCACCGCGCCGCAGCATCCCTACACCCAGCGCCTGCTGGCCTCCGAGCCCAAGGGTGATCCGGCGCCGCCTCCGGCCGACGCCCGCACCGTGGTCTCGGCCAGCGAGATCAAGGTCTGGTTCCCGATCAAGGCCGGTGTGCTGCGCCGCACGGTCGACCATGTCAAGGCGGTGGACGGCATCGACGTCACCGTGCGCGAGGGCCACACGGTCGGCGTGGTCGGCGAGAGCGGATCGGGCAAGACCACGCTCGGCCTCGCTTTGCTGCGCCTGATCTCGAGCCAGGGCTCGATCCTGTATGGCAAGAAGGAGCTGCAAGGCCTGCAGTTCCGCGACATGCGCCCGCTTCGGCGGGAGATGCAGATCGTCTTCCAGGACCCCTACGGCTCGCTCAGCCCACGGATGTCGATCTCCGAGATCATCGAGGAGGGGCTGCAGGTGCACCGCATCGGCGGCTCCTCGGCCGAGCGCGAGCGGATGATCGTCGCGGCGCTGGAGGAGGTCGGCCTCGACCCCGCCAGCCGGCACCGCTACCCGCACGAATTCTCCGGCGGCCAGCGCCAGCGCATCGCCATCGCCCGGGCCATGGTGCTGAAGCCGAAATTCGTGGTGCTGGACGAGCCGACCTCGGCGCTCGACATGTCGGTCCAGGCCCAGATCGTCGACCTGCTGCGCGGGCTGCAGGAGAAGCACCGCCTGGCCTATCTGTTCATCAGCCACGATCTGAAGGTGGTCCGCGCCTTGTCGGACGAGGTCATCGTGATGAAGAACGGCAAGGTGGTCGAGCACGGCTCGGCGGTGCAGATCTTCGAGGCGCCGCAGCACCCCTATACCCAGGCGCTGCTGAAGGCCGCGCTGGAGATGAAGTCGGCGGACACGCCGGAGATCGCGATCTGAGCCCGCCTCTCCAGTCCTTTCCCGTCATGGCGAGGCGCGCAGCGCCGTGGCCATCCAGGAGCCGGTGCGAGCGGCCCTGGATCGCCACGCCCCTTCGGGGCTCGCCATGACGGTCAATATTTCAGGTCATTGATACGAGATCGGCGCTCCGGCGGCCGGTCAGTTGCGGCGCGGCGGGAGCCTGATGCCGGGATTGGTCGAGCCGATGTCCTCTCTCTCGACGCCGTCGATCCAGTCGCTCAGCTGCGAGATGGTCGTCGGATACCAGTCGAAGCCGCGGATCTCGCTGTCGACGAGGTAGCTGTCGTCGTCGAGATTCACCATCATCGAGTAGGTCCGTTCCGACAGCTCCCGCAGCATGTCGTTGGGCAGCGCCTCCTTGTCGTAGAGGATGTAGTCGAAGAACTCCTGCTTCTCCGCCGGCGTGTCGTAGCCGCGATATTCGGCCAGCTGCTCGAGCAGCGGGAACAGCGGCCGGCCCATCGCCTCGTCGGAGGCGCCGGGATCGTCCCGGCCCTCGGCCAGGATCTCGGCCCGCTCGGGGTCCACCGGCGGATCCAGATTCGCCAGGATCGCCCGCGTATCCCCTTCGAAATACTCGCGCTGCTTCTCGCTGGACTGCCAGTGCAGGATGCTGGCGCCGACCAGCCAGACCCCGGCGGCGACCCATCCCACCGGCCCGGCCCAGGACGTGCTCGCGAATGCAAGCGTGGCGACGGACGCGAGACCCATCGAGGTCCAGACGGCTCCTCCAAGGACGTTGCCGTTCGAGAATTCGATGCTCGCCGTCCAGGCGGCGACCCCTGCGGTGAGGACCGAGGACGCGGTGCCCAGGGTGCGATAGATCCCCGGCCCGTTGACGTAGCCGAACCGGGTCATGCGATCCAGCCGTCCGCCCTGGTTGAACAGGCTGGGCAGCCCGGTGGCCGGCCGGACGTGCCGCCCTTGCGGGATCAGAAGGCTCTGGATGCCGGCTGCGGCCCCACGCGACACGTCCATGCCGGCCAGCAGGCCGAAGACCGCCGCCCATGCCTTGTCGTCGGGACGGTCGGACGCCAGGAATTCGCGAACGCCCCAGATGTTCAGCGCGCCGCTGATCCCCGCCGCTGGAATCGCCGCGGCCCGGCGGCCGAGCAGCCCATCCCGCGGCTCTGCCTCGCCACTGGCGCCGCCGTTCGCGCGATTGGCAACGGCCTGCGCGATCGGCGACGACGGCGCCAGCACGGTGGATACGAGCAGGCTGGAATTCTTGATTTCGCGCGACACGAAGCCGCCGCTGGGGCCGTTGGGCTGGCTGTTCTCCAGCATCTCCAGCGTCATCAGCAGCGCCGCCCCCTGCGCCGGCTTGTCGCGCAGGGCGTCCAGCGCTTCCGTCCGGTCCTTGCCCTTCAGACCATCGAGCACCTCCTGCACGGTGGACGGCAGGGACGTCATCCCGGGAGGCAGCTCGATGATGTCCGCATCCGGGTCGTCCAGCTGCCGCTGTATCTGGTCGTAGGTGTCCAGGACATCCCCGAACACGGCGTCGAATTCGGCGTCGGAGACGTTGCGGTACAGCGTCGCGTATTGCTGGAATTCGGGTGAATCCTGCAGTTGCCGCTCCACCTCCGCCAGGGTGAGGGGCTCCGGCGACGCCGACATTCCGCCCATCGCGACCTGGACCATCGGCGGTGGGGCATCGTCGCCGTCGTCCTTATCGCCGACGAGAAGGTGACGCAGTTCCCCATGAGCCTCCGTCAGGCGCTCATAGCCATACAGGTCCTCGCCTTCCAGGTGTCGCAGGGATTCCGGCAGCGCCTCCAGGACCGCATCCGTGGACATGGCACCGGCGAACAGCCGCTCGAACCTGGCGACCTGCTCCGGATTGTCCTCCAGCTTGCCGTCCTGGACGGTCTGGATGGCGCCGGCGAGTTCCTCGTCGTCCCGCAGCCCCTCCAGATAGCTGCCGGCCCATTGCGGATCGCCGATCAGGCGTCCGTACTCCTCGGTCGCCTCCCGCGCCTCCGGCGTCAGGTTTTCGACGCCGGACGCCACGGTGTGGAGCATGGCATCGGCCGCGTCGGCCCAGCCGTCCTCCGCATAATGCGCCGCCATGGCGACCGCCAGGGTCGCGCCGTCGCCGTGGCTGATGCTGTCGGCGATGGCGGTGCGCAGCACGATGTCCCCGCCCCATGCCGTGGGCGACTCCCGATCGAAGCCGCCGGTGTTCGCGTCCGCCATCAGCCCCGCGAGGCGCGAGACGCCCTCGCTGATCTGCATGCGGCCGTCGGCGTCGACGGAGGCGGAGGCGCCCGCCTGCGTCGCGACGACATTGAGGTTGCCGATCAGTTCCTCCGCCTCGTCCGAAAGGCCTCCGTTGGAAGAAAGATGGCGCAGCGGATAGACGATCTCGGCCAGCCGCGAGGTCGGCGGGTTCTCCTCGTCTTCATAGTCTCCCGTCGCCGGCATCTCCGACAGCTCGACCAGGATCTGGTCGGCCCGCTCGGCCGGCACGCCGGTGAGGGTCACTTCGAGCGAGTTCCCGTCGGTCACCTGGCTGGCGGGATCGGTCACCATCACCTGGTGGCGCGCCGCCTCGAGCGCGTCGAGATATCCCGGGTCGACCTCCAGCGTGTCGGGGTCCATCGGGCCGTAGAATGACAGCTCGGCGATGAATTCCGCCGCCTCCCGATCCGGGTCGAAATCGGGGGTCTGGGCGGGCGGCGGCGGATAGATTCTGCGCCGCAGTGCCTCCTCGACATCGCCCTGGAACGCGCTCCAGTCGCCGCTTTCCAAGGCCTGCGCGGCGCTATCGCGCAGGCCATTGAACAGCACGTTCATGTTCACCCGGAGATCCTCGGCCCGGGAGTCGACCAGGTCCGAGAGCCCCTCCGTCTGCGGCAGCACGGCACGCAGATGGGCCGCGCGCTCCTCCAGGGTCGCCTCGAAGTCCTCCTGGTCCATCGTCCCGGCGACCAGGGCCAGATCCGCGTCGATCAGATCCTGCAGCTCGTCCTGCTCGGCCTGGGGCAGGTCCTCGACCGAATCCGCGCCGCCCGCGATCTCCGAGATGTCCTGCAGCCGCTCCACCCGCTCGTCGCTGAGGATGGTGATGACGTGGGTCTCGGGCAGGCCGTCCGGATCGGCCTCCAGCTCTGGATTGAACCGGGCCAGAAGCTCGGCGTACTGCTCGGCATAGTCCCGGTTCTCGTCGAAGCCGAGACGCTGCGCCACGGCCGGGTCCAGGTCCTTGCCATAGCCCAGCTGCCGCGCGATCTCGGTCAGATTATCGCCCCGCTGCGCCTGATAGGTGATCTGGCCGTCGATGCTCCTGTTCGCCGGATTGCTGCCGTCGAGCTCCTCCAGCGGCTCCGCTCTCGGCGACGCATTGGTGGCCGGGACGATCGTTCCGGGTCCCTTCGCCCGGTTCAGGGCTTGGTTCCAGAGCGTGACGGATGTGTTCTGCCTGAACCGGTCCGAGAGCAAAGGCCCGCGGTCCGGCAGTCCGGAAATACCAGTCATCAGCCTCTCCTGAATACAGGTCTGACCGACGATCGAACAGACCATTTATCGCAGACAGAGCGGCGCTTTCTGGAGTTCTGGAGCGCCAAATCTTGCAGTCTTGCGATTTGTCTATGGCAAAAGGATTACAATCTCAACAAGAAAATTGTAATGATTATGTCACGATTTCACGAGTTCTGGCATTAACAGCCTGAACTTTGCCCCTATACCAATAGCCCGAAATATTGACCGTCATGGCGGGCCCCAAAGGGGCGCGGCCATCCAGCGGCACCGCTCCCTGGATGGCCACGTCGCTTCGCTCCTCGCCATGACGAGGAGAGGCTGGAAAGTCATCCTAAAGGCCGTTGGCCTCATTGTCCGTGATCTGTTGCCGCCCCGCTTCGAGACGATGGGTCGCGCCGTCGCCATAGCCGAACGGCATCCGGAATCATCGGGGATGACGGCAGAGCGATACAGCCCCGCCGCCCGGATCAGGCGCCGATCACTCCGCCGCGGTGGCGCCCTGCGGTTGCGGCACCGGCTTGGTGTGCGCCCGGGCCGCGGCGGCGCGGGCGCCCTGCGTCACCGAGAACATCTCCAGCGTGTCGAGCTCCTCCTCGCTGACCGGCGTCAGCGCCAGGTCGTGATAGGCCTTGCGGTTCGGATCGGCCTTGATCCGCCGGCGGACCTGGTTGAAGCGCCACCACAGCCGCGCCATGGCCCAGTGCTTGGCCACGGTCTCGCCGGCATAGCGGAGGTAGAAGGGCAAGGCCGCTTCGATCGGCAGGCCCGGGCGGCGGTCGGTCCGCACCTTGCGGCGCAGATAGCCGCCCTCCAGCGGGTGCAGCCCCTCGACATTGATGCAGGTGGTGAACCACAGCAGCAGAAACAGGATCTTGCCGACGCTGATCCCGGTCGCCGCCGCCCGGCGCATCACCGTCTCCATATGCTCGGGCGAGTAGTAGGTCTGCCAGGCCAGCTTGTAAGCCCGCTGCCACTCCTCACGCGACATCAGCGCGTGGCCGGTGGTGACGTGGTTCAGGTCGTAGCGGTTCAGGTCCGGATCCATCGGGATGCCGGCGTGGAACAGGTTCTTGTGGTCCTCCGACCCCGGGAGCGGCGTCAGGAAGAAGAACTCCAGCAGGTCGACCGGCAGCTCGCGCTGGATGATGCCGATGTCGCGGACGATCGATTCCGGCGTGTCGGTGGGGAAGCCCAGGATGTAGCCGGCATAGGTCATGGCGCCGACCGCCTTCCAGGCCAGCAGCATCTTCCGGTACTCGGTGATCTTGTTCTGCCGCTTCTTGGCGCCGACCAGGCTGTCCGGGTTGATGTTCTCCAGCCCGATGAACACCCGGGTCACCCCCGCCCGTCCCGCCTTCTCGATGAAGTGCGGGATGCGGTGGCACATGGTGTCGACCTGGATGATCATGCGGAAGGACAGCTTCTCCCGCTCGCGCAGCTCGATCAGCCGGTCGAAGATCGGCTCCCAGTCCTTGTTGCGCGCGAAATTGTCGTCGGTGATGAAGAAGCGGCTGATGCCGCTCTTCACATTCTCGCGGATGATCTGCTCGACATCGTCGGGCGACCGGCGGCGCGACTTGCGGCCCTGGACGTTGATGATGGTGCAGAACGAGCACTGGAACGGGCAGCCGCGGCCGGCGTCGAAGCTGGTGTGCTGGCCGGCGGTGCGGCGCACCCGCGCGATCGGCAGCACCGGCATCGGCACGCCTTCGATGTTCGGCAGGTCGTCCATGAAGTTGTAGAGCGGCTTGAGCCGGTTGTTGAAGGCGTCGATCAGCACCTCATCGAGCCGCCCCTCGGCCTCGCCGGCGAACAGCGAGATGCCCAGCGCCTGCGCCTCCGCCACCTCCGGCTGCAGGCCGGGCAGCATGGCGATGGTGCCGGAGACGTGGAAGCCGCCGATGCCGACCTGGATCCCCGCCGCCCGCAGCGGCCGGGCGATGTCGACCGCCCGCGGGAACTGGTTCGACTGCACCCCGACCAGCGCCACCATGCCCGATCCTGCGCGCCGGATCCGGCGGATGATCGCGTCCGGTCGGACCCGGGTGTTGGTCTCGTCGATCGCGGTGATGGCGATGTCGACATCCGCGCCGAGGATCAGGCGCTCGGAACAGTCGCGGGCGAGGCCGTACAGCACCGCCAGCGTGTTCGACGGAATCGCCGACCGCAGCCACTGGATGACATAGCCGTCATCGTCGTAATGCGACGGCTTGATCAAGACGAGTTCAAACACCCGCCGCCCGTTCGTCCCCACCGCCATATCGGCGTCCCCTGCTGGGTCCTGTTGAGTCTGAATAGCACGAATGCGCGGTGCGGGGCGACGATTGCCGTCTCCGGCGGCGAGGTTCATACAGGAGTCATCAAGCGGAAGGCCGTTCCGGGGAAGAGATCATGGCGAGCGTCGATCTGAACTGCGACATGGGCGAGGGCTTCGGCGCCTGGGAGATGGGCGACGATTCGGCGATGCTGGAGATCGTCACCTCGGCCAATGTCGCCTGCGGCTTCCATGCCGGCGATCCGATCGTGATGCGGCGGACCCTGACCCTGGCGCGCGACCGCGGCATCGGCGTCGGCGCCCATCCCGGCTTCCTCGACCTCTGGGGCTTCGGCCGCCGGGTGATCCAGGGCGAGACGCCCGAGGACATCGAGGCCCATGTCGTCTACCAGATCGGCGCCATCCAGGGCATGGCGACGTCGGTCGGGCACCGCGTCACCCATGTCAAGGCGCATGGCGCGCTGAGCAATGTGGCGATGGTCGAGGATGCCGTGGCGCTGGCGATCGGCCGCGCGATCAAGTCGGTCGACCCGACCCTGGCCTATATGGTCCTGCCCGGCACGGCGCTGGAGCGCGCGGCGGTGGAACTGGGCCTGCCGGTGGTGCGCGAGGTCTTCGCCGACCGTACCTATGAGGACGACGCCACCCTGACCTCGCGCAAGGTCGCCGGGTCGGTGATCCACGACCCCGAGGCCGCGGCCGAGCGGGTGCTGCGCATGGTCGAGGAGCAGGCGGTCACCAGCCGCAGCGGCAAGCGCATCCCGGTGCCGGTCGACACCGTCTGCGTTCATGGCGACACGCCGGGCGCGGTCGGCATCGCCCGCCGCATCCGCGAACGGCTGGAACAGGCCGGCATCCGCCTGGTGGCGCTGAAGGACCGGCCGGCCTGATCCCGCGGAATCGCCAGGAATTCGCCGCGAAAGCATGGCAGACGAGCGCTGCGGAACGCGCTCTTGTAACGGAACCTTAACACGTCCATCTCCGGGTCCACGGGTCAGCAGGACCCGCGCCGCCCCTGCCGTCCGGAGACGGAACCAATGATTCTCGACCGCCGCCGCCTTCTCGCCGGCATCAGCCTGGCCGTGGCCGGCCTGTCCGTGATGGCCGCCGCCGATCCCGACGGGGCGACGCGCGGCGTCGACGACGAGGTGCCGGTCAGGCCCGGCGTCGTCTATGCTCTCGGCGACAAGCGCGACGGCGGCTTCAACGAAGGCGCGCTGCACGCGCTGGAGTTCTTCCGCAACGAGACCGGCGAGGCCTATCTCGAGGCCGAGCTGCAGTCGGTCGATGGGTTCGGCGGCGCGGTCGATGGCCTGGTGCGGCAGGGCGCCAACCTGATCATCGCCGTCGGCTTCTACTATGCCGATGCGGTGAAGATGTGTGCCGCAGCCCATCAGGACGTCCGCTTTGTCCTGGTCGACGGCGTCGCCGAGGGGCCGAACATCCGCTCGATCGTGTTCCGCGAGCAGGAAGGCGCCTATCTGGTCGGCGTGCTGGCGGCGCTGGCCTCGAAGTCCGGAACGATCGGCTTCGTCGGCGCGGCCGACGTGCCCCTGATGCAGAAATTCGCCGCCGGCTACGCCGCCGGCGCCAGGGCGACGCGGCCCGAGGTCACCACCCTGGTCGACTATGTCGGCACCGATCCCGCCGTTGCCTTCCGCGACCGGGACCGGGCGGCCGAGGTCGCGCGCGGCCTGATCGGGCGCGGCGCCGACGTCGTCTTCGCCGTCGCCGGCGAGGCCAATCTCGGCGTGTTCCAGGCGGCGCGGGAGGCGGAGACGCTGGCGATCGGCGTCGACAGCAACCAGAACGGCGTGGTCCCCGGCACCATCCTGACCTCGATGCTGAAGCGGGTCGACATTGCCGTGCTGCGGTCGCTGGACGACATGCGGGCCGGCGTCTGGTCCGCCGGCCTGGTCACGCTGGGCGTGCGCGAGCACGCGGTCGGCTGGGCGATCGACGACAACAACCGGCCGCTGGTCACCCCGGAGATGGAGGAAGCGGTCGAGACCGCCCGCCGCGCCATCGCCGACGGCAGCATCACGGTGCCCGACCCGACCAGACCCTGAGCGCGGGGCCCGCCCGGCAGCACCTCCGCCGCTACACGTGCAGCTCGGTGTCCATAGTGACGACGACGTCCTCGCGCCGCATAACCCGCGCCGAGAAGGCGTAGTGCGACAGGATGCGGGAGGCCGAGCGGCATTCGACCTGGAAGGACAATGCCTCCGCCGCGGAGACGAGCCTCAGCGCAGCAATGTCCGTCCGGACGACGGAGTATTCTGTCTCTCTGCCGATGATGTGGTGCAGAAGGCGGGCCACCACCTGGGTGATGGTCTCGGCGATGATCGCGATCGGCCAGGCCGGGTAGTGGAGAAAGTGACCGGCGCATCGGGCCGGCGCCAGGGGCTGGCTGCGAGCCGCGAGCGATGATCCGCGCGGCTCCTCGAAAGCCAGGGGTATCGGCTCCCCGTATGGGGAGCGTTCGGGGGTGGAGGCCTGCTCGATCCGGTAGTCCTGGAACAGGCGCATGAAGACCCGTTCCGGCAGCGCCTGATACTCGCAGTGCAGATGCGCGAAGGGGTCGCCGTCCGACATGATCGCCTGCGCCGTCAGCGAACGCCGGTCCTGCGCCAGCACCTCGGCGGCGGCCTGGAACACCCGGCCCGCTCCGCGGCGCCCTGCGTCCTTGAGCGTGCTGTACCGTGCCTTGGTCGCGAGGTAGTAGGTCCGCTCCGTCGCGCGCCGGGCGGCGGCACAGGATCCGAGGATCGCGAGATGCCGGCCGACCTCTGCCGAGGCGACCGGGCCGCGCTCATAGCCGATCGTCTGCTCGGATGCGAAGACACCTCGGACAGCGCCGTCCTCATCTCCCTCCAGCTCGCCGAAGGCAAAGTACGGCGCCTGCACGGCAATGCGGTCGCAGACGGTCGAGATATCCAGCCTTTGCATGCGCCATCTCCATGATCAGGTCCACGCTCCTCCCCCGGGCCCGAGCTTCATCATGGCCGCGCCTCGATATCATGATTCGTACCACTGACGCAGAAGAGATGAAAGTAAAGATTGAATATCAACTTTAGTATTATTCGCTTTAGCCAAAAATAAGCCAAATTTATACAAAGATTCTTGAACAATATATTCTTTATGACTCAAGCTTCGGATGCAATTTCAGAATATTCTGCGAAAATCGACCTCTCACAGTTGGACGCATTGGCCGCAATGCCCGAGGGTCTCCGGCCATGCCCGCCGCTGACCACTTTCCGTCACGCGGATGCAACGGAAGGCGCCTAGAGGTGTTTCGGGAGCGGCAGGGGATTCGGCCCTTGCCCGATGAAGAAGGGGGACTTCGTCATGGCCGATCCGTTGCTCAACGAGTTCGTCGCCAACCATGTCGGCACCGACAATTCGGAATATTTCGAGATCAAGGGCGACGCCCTGGCCGACTACAGCGGCTGGACCCTGGTGCAGATCGAGGGCGATGCCGGCGGCACCGGCCGGATCATCTCCGCCACCGCGATCGGCAGCACCGATGCCGATGGCTACTGGAGCAGCGGCTTCCAGTCGAACCTGCTGCAGAACGGCAGCGGCACGCTGCTGCTGGTCGAGAACTACAGCGGCAGCACCGGCCAGGACCTCGACACCAACGATGACGGCGTGCTCGACGCCACGCCCTGGGCGCGGATCGGCGACGGCGTCGCGATCGACGACGGCGGCACCGACGACCGCTTCTACAGCACCACCGTGCTGACCCCGAATTTCGACGGCGCCGGCATCACAGTCGGCGGCGCCTCGCGCCTGCCCGACGGCGCCGACACCGGCAGCCCGGCGGACTGGACTCGCAACGACTTCGACCTGGCCGGCCTGCCGGGCCAGACCGGCACGCCCGCCCCCGGCGAGGCGCTGAACACGCCGGGCGCCGAGAACGCGCCAGTGCCCGAGACCGAACCGGACTTCCACGCGATCTACGAGATCCAGGGCGCCGGCCACCGCTCCGAGTTCGAGGGCGACCGGGTGGCGACCCAGGGCGTGGTCACCGCCATCGCGTCCAACGGCTTCTACATCCAGGACGCCCAGGGCGACGGCAACACCGCGACCTCGGACGCCGTCTTCGTCTTCACCGGCGCCGGCGCCGTGCCGGCCGAAGTACAGCTCGGCGTCACCCTCGACGTCACCGGCTCGGTCACCGAGTTCCGGCCCGGCGGCGCCTCGTCCCACAACCTGACCGTAACCGAGATCACCGGCGCCAGCGTCGAGGTCTCGGCGGTGCAGCAGACCGTGCCGGTCGCGGTCAGCATCGGCGCCGGCGGCTACGCCCCGCCGACCGAGACGATCGACGACGACGGCCGCACCGTCTACGACCCCGCCCATGACGGCGTCGACTACTGGGAGAGCCTGGAGGGCATGCTGGTCGACGTGCCGGCCCCGGTGGTGATCGGCCCGACCAACGGCTTCGGCGAGGCCTATGTGCTGGCCGACAACGGCGACCACGCCACCGGCTCCCGCAGCGGCGCCGGCGGCCTCATGATCTCCGAGACCGACCAGCAGCCGGAGCGGATCCAGATCGACGACGACCTGCTGGGCAGCTTCATGCCGGACTTCAATGTCGGGGCCCAACTCGGCACCGTTCAGGGCGTGGTGAACTACAATTTCGGCTGGTACGAGGTCCAGGCGATCAAGCCGATCGAGGTCGAATCCCCCGGCACCCTGACGCCGGAGACGACGGCGCTGGCCGGCGACCGCGACCACCTGACCGTCGGCTCGATCAACCTCGAGAACCTCGACCCCAAGGTCGAGGACATCAACCTGGTCCAGGACAAGAACCCGAACAACGTCGACGATGACGTCGGCAGCGGCAAGTTCGACCGGCTGGCCCAGCAGATCGTCGGCAACATGGGGTCGCCCGACATCGTTGCGCTGCAGGAGGTGCAGGACAGCGACGGCGCCGAGATCACCGGCGTCACCTCGGCCGCCGAGACCGCACGGGTGCTGATCGAGGCCATCGTCGCGAATGGCGGGCCGCGCTACGAATATGTCGACGTGGCGCCGGCCAGCGGCACCTCGGGCGGCCAGCCCGGCGGTAACATCCGGGTCGGCTACCTGTACAACCCGGACCGGGTCGACCTGGTCGAAAGCTCGGTCAAGGCGCTGACCGATCCCGACCTGTCGGATGGCGACGCCTTCGCCGCCAGCCGCCTGCCGCTGGCCGCCGATTTCGTCTTCAACGGCGAGACGGTGACGCTGGTGAACAACCACTTCACCTCGAAGAGCGGCAGCTCGCCGACCTATGGCGAGGACTTCCCGCCGCTGAACCGCGGCGAGGACCAGCGCGAGGCCCAGGCGGCGATCGTCAACGCCTATGTCGACGGCCGGCTGGCGGCCGATGCCGACGCCAAGGTGATGGTGGTCGGCGACCTCAACGAGTTCTCCTGGAACGACCCGCTGAAGGTGCTGCGCGGCGACACCGACGGCAGTCCTGTGCTGAAGGATCTGGCTGACGAGCTGCTGCCGGCCGGCGAGCGCTGGAGCTACGTGTTCGAGGGCGCGAGCCAGGAGCTCGACCACATGCTGGCGACCGACGGCGTGTACCAATCGGGGCTGGAATTCGACATCGTCCACACCAATGCCGGCTTCGCCGACCAGGTCAGCGACCACGACCCGTCGGTGGCGCGGCTGCACATCCCGGCGCCGGGCACGCCGGAGAACCCGAACATCATCACCGCCGACAAGCCGACCTTCCTGTTCAACTTCGCCATCGTGAAGGGCACCGAGGATTTCGACGAGGTCCGCGCCTCGGTCAACGTCAAGGCGAATGATGCGGTCGAGCGCATCGTGCTGCAGGGCGACCGCGACCTGATCGTCTGGGCCGGCAACACCGACACCCAGATCATCGGCAACAGCGGCGACAACACGCTCTATGGCGGCGCCGGCAACGACCGCATCGCCGGCGGCGGCGGGAACGACCTGCTGATCGGAGGCCGCGGCGCCGACATCTTCGCCTTCGGCCACGGCGACGGCCGCGACGTCATCACCGACTTCGACGTCCGCCAGGACAAGCTGGCCATCGCCGACGGCGCCGAAGCCACGGTGAGGTGGGGCCTGCTGAGCACGGTGGTCGAGCTCGACGACGGCACCCGCGTCACCCTGCTCGGCGTGCGGCCGGACCAGATCGAGCACGCGGATTGGATGGTGTGAGGGGGCCCGGCTCGTTCGGTCGCCGGGCAGGGGAATCATAATCCCCTACCCGGGGTTCAATTCCTCCCCAGCTACCGTCGAATTTCCCGAGCGGTTCTGCGGACTGTCGCGACGGGGCTTGGAAGGCGGATGGACCGCTCCCGGTTCTCCGCCTTTCCATTCGCGCCGGTTGTGTTCCGCGCCCTGAGCCGAGACGAGTCCGACCGCGCGGTGTGTATCAATGCGCACTCCGGTCTAGACGTTGTCCGCATCAGTGTGTATACATACACACATGAAGAGCGGCGACGTCATCGGCGCCCTGAAGGCGGACGGTTGGTACGAGGTGGCCCAGAAGGGGAGCCACGTCCAGTTCAAGCATCCAACCAAACCAGGGCGTGTGACCGTCCCGCATCCAAAGCGAGACATACCGATCGGCACGCTCCGAAGCATCGAGAAGCAGGCCGGCATCAGGTTGAGGTGAACCATGCGCCACTACATCGCCCTGATCCACAAGGACGCTGATAGCGACTATGGCGTCTCGTTCCCCGATCTTCCCGGCCTGATCACCGCCGGCGTCGATTTGGACGATGCGCGCGCCATGGCGGAGGAGGCTCTGGCCCTGCACATCGAGGGGCTGGCCGAGGATGGCGAGGCCGTTCCCGAGCCCTCCAGCCTGGAGGAGATCATGGCTGATCCGGAGAACCGGGGCGGCGTCGCCGTCCTGGTGGCCGCCCCCCGACAGGCTATGAAGTCGGTTCGCGTCAACGTCACGATCCCCGAGGATATCCTGGCCGAGATCGATCGCTATGCCGAAGGACATGGTTTCACGCGGTCCGGCTTCCTGGTTCGCGCGGCGCGGGAGGCTATGTCGCATGACCGGCTGGAGACGGCAGCCTGAAGCAGACGCCGTAGCCGACCGCCCGTCGAGACAGTGTTGGGTTCGCCTCGGCGACCCAACCTACGTCCCCTCTCCCAATTCCTCCAACCGCCTCAACAAAAACCTCCGCTCCGACTCCTGCTGCGTCAGGTCGAGCGCGCGGTCGTAGGCGGCGCGGGCCTCGGCCGTCCGGCTCAGGCGGCGCAGCAGGTCGGCGCGGGCGGCGTGGGCCAGGCGGTAGCCGCCGAGATGGCCATGCGCCAAAATCGCGTCGATCAGGGCCAGCCCCGCCGCCGGGCCGTCGCGCATCGCCACCGCCACCGCCCGGTTCAGCGCCACCACCGGCGACGGGTCGGCCTGCATCAAGAGGTCGTAGAGGCCGACGATCTCGGCCCAGTCGGTCGAGGCGGGATCCGGCGCCTCGGAATGCACTGCCGCGATCGCCGCCTGCAGCGCGTAGCCGCCGACCTCCGGGCCGGCCAGCGCCCGCCGCACCAGCGCCGTCCCCTCGGCGATCTGGCCGCGGTGCCACAGGCTGCGGTCCTGGTCGGCCAGCAGCACCAGCTCGCCGGTCGGCGAGCTGCGGGCGGCGCGGCGCGAATCCTGCAGCAGCATCAGCGCCAGCAGGCCGATCGCCTCCGGCTCCGGCAGCAGCCCGACCAGGAGGCGCCCCAGGCGGATGGCCTCGCCCGACAGGTCCGGCCGGGTCAGGTCGGCGCCGGAGGACGCCAGATAGCCCTCGTTGAACACCAGGTAGATGACCTGCAGCACGCTGTCCAACCGGTCCGGCAGCTCGGCCTTCGGCGGCACCTGGTAGGGGATGCCGGCGTCGCGGATCTTCGCCTTGGCCCGGACGATGCGCTGCGCCACCGTGGTCGGCGCGGTCAGGAAGGCCTGCGCGATCTCCTCGGTGGTCAGGCCGCACATCTCACGCAGGGTCAGCGCCATCCGGGCCTCGGGCGCCAGCGCCGGATGGCAGCAGGTGAAGATCAGCCGCAGCTGGTCGTCCTCGATCGGCTCGGCCTCATGCTCATGGGGGTCCTCCGCCTCCTCCAGATGCTTCGCCAGCTCGGCCCGGGCCGCGTCCAGCCGGGTGCGGCGGCGCAGCCCGTCGATCGCCTTGAACCGGCCGGAGGAGACCAGCCAGGCCCGGGGATTGGCCGGCACGCCGTCGCGCGGCCACTGCTCCGCCGCCGCGCGGAAGGCGTCGTGCAGCGCCTCCTCGGCCAGGTTGAAGTCGCCGAGCAGGCGGATCAGCGTGGCCAGCACCCGGCGCGATTCCGCCCGGTAGACGGACTCGATCGTCCGCTGTATCGCCGGACCCGCGGTCATCTGTCGCCGCAATGCTCCCAGACCGGCCGGACCTCGATGCTGCCCATCCGCGCCATGGGGATGTTGGCGGCGAGCTGCAGCGCCTCGTTCAGGTCCCGCGCCTCGATCATGATGAAGCCGGAGAGAAATTCCTTGGTCTCGGCGAACGGCCCATCGGTGGTGATGACCCGGCCGCCGCGGATCCGCAGCGTGGTGGCGGCGCTGGTCGGCTGCAGCGCCTGGGCGGCGACGAACTGGCCGCGGCGGCGCATCTCCTCGTCATTGGCCATGGATTCGCGCACCAGCGCGTCGAGCTCGCCTTGCGACATCGCGTCCAGGGTCCGCTGCTCCATATAGACCAGGCACAGATACTTCATCACGGGTCCTCCCGGCTGCGAGTGTGGATGCAGGCTGGTCGGTCCGGGAAGCCCGGAATCGACACTGACCAGCAAGGGGGCGGCCGGCAGGGTTGCGACCGCGGCGGTTTACGCGGCGCCGGCGCGGGCCTAGATAAGCGCCATGCCCGAAGCCCTGACCATCGGTTCCGTCGCGATCCCCGGACGGGTCTGGATCGCCCCGATGACCGGGGTGTCCGACCTGCCGTTCCGCCGCGCCGCGTCGCGGCTGGGGGCGGCCTATGTCGCGACCGAGATGGTGGCCTGCGCCGAATTCGCCCGCGGCCGGCCCGACGTGGTGCGGCGCGCCGCGGTCGGCGACGGTCTGCCGCTGATGGTGGTGCAGCTGATCGGGCACGACCCCGCCGCGGTGGCCGAAGGCGCCCGCTTGGCCGCAGCGGCCGGGACGCAGATCATCGACCTGAATTTCGGCTGTCCGGCGCGCGAAGTCACCGGGGTGCAGTCCGGCTCGGCCATGATGCGCGATCCGGACCGGGCCGAACGGCTGGTGGCGGCCGCGGCCGATGCGGTCGACGTGCCGGTCACGGTCAAGATCCGGCTGGGCTGGGACGATCTCAGCCGCAACGCGCCGGATTTCGCCCGCCGCTGCGTCGCCGCCGGAGCGCAGGCGGTGACGGTGCATGGCCGCACCCGCTGCCAGTTCTACAAGGGCACGGCCGACTGGACCGCGGTGCGCGCGGTGAAGGACGCCGTCTCGGTCCCCGTCATCGTCAACGGCGACATCGTCGACGGCGCCAGCGCGCGGGAAGCCCTGGAGCAGTCCGGCGCCGACGGCGTGATGGTCGGGCGCGGCGTCACCGGCAAGCCCTGGATCGCCGCCGCGATCGAGACGGCGCTGGACCGGAAGGGGGCCGACGGCGCCGCCGGGCCGGACGGCGCGGACCGGCTGGCCGTCGCCCTGCAGCATTTCGGCGAGACGCTGGCCTTCTACGGCGACCATCACGGGCTGCGCGTGTTCCGCAAGCACCTAGCCGCCTATATCGAGGCCGCGCCCTGGCCGGCCGCCGCCGAGGACCGGCGCGAGGCCCGCCGCCTGCTGTGCCAG
The DNA here is from genome assembly GCF_038440215.1 of Inquilinus sp. OTU3971. Taxonomy (NCBI): domain Bacteria; kingdom Pseudomonadati; phylum Pseudomonadota; class Alphaproteobacteria; order Rhodospirillales; family Rhodospirillaceae; genus Inquilinus; species Inquilinus sp. OTU3971. The sequence goes on from NZ_JASATH010000098.1 coordinate 23,518, forward strand.
ACCGACTCCCCGGCCGAGGTCGAGGCCGGTCTGGCCGCGTTGTGGACCGGCCGGACGCATCGTCTGGCCGCCTGACGCCTTCAATCCGTCGCCGGGACTTCGGCGCCCTGCCGGGGTCGCGACCCCAGCACCGTCGCGGCCAGCACCGCGGCGACCACCGCGATCGCGGCGCTGACCAGGGCCGCCAGACCGAAGGCGTGGGTGAAGGCGCCGCGCGCCGCAGCGGCCAGGGCCCGACCGGCCCCGCCCGACAGGTCCCGCGCCGCCCCCAGCGCACCGCCCAGCGTCGCCCGGGCCGCTTCCGCCGCCTCCGGCGGCACCCCGGCCGGGACGCCGTCCATCATCACGCCGCGATAGAGCGCGGTGGCGATGCAGCCGAGCACGGCGATGCCCAGCGCGCCGCCGAACTCGGCCCCGGTCTCGGAGATCGCGGCGGCCGACCCGGCGCGCTCCGGCGGCGCCGCGCCGACGATCAGGTCGGTGGTCAGCGTGAACACCGGAGACAGCCCGGTGGCGAAGACCACCGCGGCGCCGGCCAGCAGCGCCGGGCCGGAGACGTAATCGACCAGGGTCAGCGCCAGGAAGCCCAGCGCCGCGACCAGCAGCCCGCCGGCCATCAGCACCACCGGCCGGGTCCGGCGCAGCGCCATCGGGGTCAGCATCGACCCGGCGACGAAGGCCAGCGACGAGGGCAGCGTCCACAGCCCGGCCTCCAGCGGCGACAGCCCCAGCACCAGCTGCAGGTACTGCGCCACGAACAGGAAGGTGCCGAAGACGGCGAACAGGCCCAGCACATTGACCGCCAGCGCCGCGCCGAAGGCCGGCGAGCGGAACAGGCGCAGGTCGATCAGCGGGTCGTCCAGCCGGGCCTGCCGGCGCACGAACACGGCGCCGATGGCGAGGCCGGCCAGGATCCACAGCAGCGGCGCCCAGCCCGGTCCGTGCTCGGCCAGCATCTTGATGCCGTAGATCGCGGCCAGCACCGCCGCCAGCGACAGCACGGCGCTGGCCAGGTCCAGCCGCCCGGCCTGCGGGTCGCGGTACTCCGGCAGCAGGATCGGGGCGACGATCAGCACCAGCACCATCACCGGCACCGCCAGCAGGAACACCGAGCCCCACCAGAAATGCTGCAGCATCAGGCCGCCGAGCAGCGGCCCGACGGCGCCGCCGACCGAATAGCCGGTGATCCAGACGCTGATGGCGAAGGTCCGCTGCTGGGGGTCGTGGAACATGTTGCGGATCAGCGACAGGGTCGACGGCGCCACGGTGGCCCCGGCGACACCGAGCAGCGCCCGGGCCGCGATCAGCGTCTCGGCGGTGTCGGCGAAGGCGGCCAGCAGCGAGGCGAGGCCGAACACCGCGGCGCCGATCATCAGCAGCTTGCGGCGGCCGATGCGGTCGCCCAGCGTGCCCATGGTGATCAGCGACCCGGCCACCAGGAAGCCGTAGATGTCGACGATCCACAGCAGCTGCGCGGCGCTGGGCCGGAGATCGGCGGTCAGCGTCGGCACCGCCAGGTTCAGCACCGTCAGGTCCATCGAATACAGCAGGCAGGGCAGCGCGATCACCGCCAGGCCGATCCATTCGCGGCGCGTCGCCCTCGGCCCGGAGGCCGGGGTGTCGCGCGTTTCCTCCGGCATGATGAATAAACCATTCGGTTAAGTGATTGGCATCTGGATACGAGCCGCCGCCGGGTGCTGTCAAGCGCAAGGCGGAGCGGCCGCGCCATCACCTGAAGACCTTCACCGGGTTCCTCCAGGCCGACGCCTACGCCGGCTTCAAAGGACTGTATGAGCCCACGCGATCGGAGCCCGGGCCGATCGTCGAGGTGGCGTGCTGGGCGCACTGCCGGCACAAGATCTTCGACGTCTGGGAGGGGACCCGCTCGCCGGTCGCAAAGGAGGCGCTCGACCGGATCGCGGCGATCTACGCCGTCGAGGCCGAGGCCCGCGGCCAAGCCGTCGCCGAGCGGCTGCGGATCCGCGCCGCGGCGAAGCCGCCGCTCGCCAACCTGTTCGACTGGATGGCTGCCACGGTCGTCCGGTTGTTGGCGAAGTCGGCGCTGGCCGAGGCCTTCCGCTACACGCTGAAGCGTCGCGCCGCCCTGTCGCGCTTCCTCGACGACGCCCGCCTCGAAGCCGACAACAACATCGCCGAGAACGCGCTGCGCGGCATCGCCCTCGGCCGCCGCAACTGGACCTTCGCCGGCTCCGATGCCGGCGGTGACCGGGCCGCGTCGATGTACACGCTGATCGGCACTGCAAAGCTCAACGGCCTCGACCCGGAGGTTTGGCTGCGCGACGTCCTCGTCCGCATCGCCGATGGCCACCCGATCTCTCGGATCGAAGAGTTGCTTCCCTGGAACTCGTCTACTCTCCAATAGGTCCGAAGGACGCTCAGGATCGCGCGCTTCTGGACGCGGAGGACCGCATTCGACCCTTTGCGGACACTCGCCCGCGAAGCCGTCAGACGTCCTGACTGTCCCCATCCCGATCAGCGAGCGAGTTGCGCCCCTAAGTCGGATTCATATCCGCCATTCGGACCCGTCCAGCGTCGGCTCTCGCTGCGAGCGGCCTGGCGGTGTAGAATATTGGGCCGCATCACGGGACGCGTGTCAGGCGTGGAGCGCCGGTCAAGGCGGCACTCTGGCCCCCGGAGGCCGCATGAGCGAGCAACAGATCACACGGCGGCTCGCCGCGATCCTCGCCGCCGACATCGCCGGCTACAGCAGCATGATGGAGCGCGATGAGGCTGGCACGCTTGCCGCCCTGTGGAAGATCTGGCGTGAGACCTTCAATCCCGCCGTGGCGGCGCGCCATGGCCGTATCGTCAAGTTGATGGGCGATGGAGCGCTGGTGGAGTTCGCCAGCGTCGTCGATGCGGTCGAATGCGCGATCACGATTCAGCGCGCGATGGCTGAGCGCAACAGAATGGCCGAGCTCCCGATGGTTTTCCGCATCGGCATCACCCTCGGCGAAGTCGTGGTCGAGGGAGACGATATCTTCGGCGACGGGGTCAACGTCGCGGCCCGACTTGAAGGTCAGGCACCGCAAGGCGGCATCCTCGTCTCCGATGCCGTCAGGACGCAGGTGGACGGAAAGGTCAGCGCCACCTTCGCCGACGCCGGCACCGTGAAGCTCAAGAATATCGACCGGCCCCTGCAGGTGTGGCGCTGGGATGGCGGCGAAACTGCGGCGACCGTCCCGCCTGCGGTGAAGATCGCTCGCCCGCTCGACGGCAATAAGCCTTCCCTTGCGGTTCTGCCGTTCTCGGCCATCGGCAACGATCCGGAGCAGGAATTCTTCGCCGACGGCCTGGTCGAAGACATCCTCACCGCTCTCGCCAGGCTCTCCGGCCTCTCGGTGATCGCCCGCAATTCGAGCTTCGCCTATAAGGGGCGCGCCATCGATGTGCGTCAGATCGCCAAGGACCTCGGCGTTCGCTATGTGCTCGAGGGAAGCGTGCGCAAGGCCGGCGATCGCATACGGATCGGCGCGCAGCTGATCGATGCGACCACCGGCGTCCACATCTGGGCCGACCGCTTCGACCGCACCCTCTCCGACATCTTTGCGGTGCAGGACGAGATCACCTTGGCGCTCGCCACCGAGATGCAGGTCAGGCTGACGGAGGGTGAACAGGCGCGGCTGCGCTATACCACCACGACAAACGTCGAGGCCTGGAACCTCTGGATTGAAGGGCTCAATCACGACCGCCGCCCCAAGAGCAGGGAGTCCCATCTCGCGGCCCGCCGCTGTTGGGAGAAGGCGCTCGCGCTCGATCCTCGGTCGGCGGTGCTGAACGCCCTGCTCGGCGACCTGCACTACTCCGACGCGCGCCACGGCTGGTCGGGCGAGGATCGCGAGACCGCTTTGAAGAAAGCGGATTGCTATGTCGAGCGAGCGCTGTCGATCGATCCCGACAGTCCGGATGCCCATCGCGCCGCGGCCGGAATTCTGCTGCTGAGGTCCCGGTTCGAGGAGGCGGCGGCGGCGGCGCGGCGAGCGGCGAAGCTCGGCCCCAACCTGCCCGACGTGCTTGTCTTCGGCGGCTTCGTCCTGACCTGCTGTGGCCGCGCCTCGGAGGCGATCACGCAGATCGAGAAGGCCCTGGCGCTGAACCCGATTTTTCATCCGTGGTATCTCGGCGTGCTCGGCAATGCCTACCGGCTCGCCGGCCGTCGCGAGGAGGCGATGGCCGCATTCCAGGCCTATCATGCGCGCAGTCCCGGTTTCGGCCTGGCCGACATCGTGATGATCCAGGAACAGGCCGGGCGCCTCGATGAGGCCCGTGAAACGGCGGCGCGGCTCGTCGCGGCACGCCCCTCATTCACGGTCACGTTCTTTGCCAGAACGCAGTTTCGCAGCGACGTGGAACAACTGGCGGCAGACGTCGCGTCGCTTCGCGCCGCGGGGGTTCCGGAAGCATAGCGGCACCTCTCCAAAGCGGACATGACTGCGGGCGACCCGAAGCGGCCATTGCGGCGTCGTTTCGCTAGCTATTTCCCCGGGAAGGCACCCTTCATTGACCGGTTGAGGCTCGGAGTAGCGGCGCAGAGAGTGGTCACCACCTCTCTTCGACCGTCCGTATCAAGATCGGCTCCCTTGGCAACAGTATCATTTATGCAACTAATCATCTCATTGTATTCTGTCTCATCGCAGCCGAGATCACCTGCGGTCGATTGGCGTTCAATTTCCAGTATTTGGCTTTTCCGCTTCTGGTCAGCGGAGGACCTTTGATCACCCATCCTTGACGCAGCCAAATCATTGGTGTGGCGGCGAGCCACGACACGGATGATTTTATCGCAGTACCCGTCTTGAGCTTGGACTTTGCCGCCAAGGCACCCAGCAGCGAATGCAAGTGCGAATACGCTGGCGCTCCTCACCATAGCCGTTCCTCCTCAAACTGCCGAAGCATGGAATCGCTTACCGCGGCCTGTGCAACGATTGGTCGGCGCCGGACAACGGGGCGCCAATTTCCGCTTTCCGCCCTTTGGAGACGGTCGGCCATGTGGAGGTCCACAGCCTCGCCCGGACGCTTACTGTCAAGCGATTGCCTTGACCGGGGTGCGATGCCA
>NZ_JASATH010000099.1:0-28259 GCF_038440215.1 Inquilinus sp. OTU3971
CGCCGCGGGGGGGCCCCCGGGGGGGGGGGGGGGGCGGGGGCCCGGCCCCCCCCCCCCCGGGTCAACTGCCGGCGCTGATCCGCCTGGGGCGGCAGAGCAGCGCGGCGATGGCGGCCTTACTTGCCGCCGCCGGCACCCTTGGCCGCGACCTTCGGGGTGTGGCGTAGCTTCTCCAGCGCCTTCTGGACATGGGAGGAGAACACGAACTCGGCCGGGCGCTGCCGGTCGAGCGAGATCTCCGGCGCCATCGGCCCTTCGGTGCGGATGCCGCGCATGCTGACCAGGAAGGCCTTCAGCGGGTTGCGGAACATGTCCTTCACCGCGCTGGCCTCATAGCCGGAATGCACCATGCAGTTGGCGCATTTCTCGTAGTTGCCGGTGCCGTACTTGTCCCAGTCCGTCTCCTCCATCAGCTCCTTGTAGGTCTGGGCGTAGCCTTCGCCGAGGAGGTAGCAGGGCCGCTGCCAGCCGAAATAGGTGCGGGTCGGGTTGCCCCAGGGCGTGCAGTGGTATGTCTGGTTGCCGGCCAGGAAGTCGAGGAACATGGTCGACTGGCTGAACGACCAGCGCTTGCCGTTGTCGCCGCGCTTGAAGATGTCGCGGAACAGCTGCTTGGTGGTCTGGCGACTCAGGAAATGCTGCTGGTCCGGCGCCCGCTCATAAGCATAGCCCGGCGAGACCGTGATGGCGTCGACGCCCATCGCCTTGACGTCGTCGAAGAAGTTGGCGACGCGCTCCGGCACGGCGTTGTTGAACAGAGTGCAGTTGATGTTGACCCGGAAGCCGCGGGCCTTGGCCGCCTTGATAGCCTTGACCGCGCGATCATAGACGCCGTCCTGGCACACCGACCGGTCGTGGTCTTCCTGGTCGCCGTCCAGATGTACCGACCAGATCAGGAACGGGCTCGGCTTGTACTGGTCGAGCTTCTTCTCCATCAGCAGCGCGTTGGTACACAGGTAGACGTATTTCTTGCGGTCGATGATGCCCTGCACCACCTCCGCCATCTCCTTGTGCAGCAGCGGCTCGCCGCCGGCGATCGAGACCACCGGCACGCCCGAATCATCCACCGCCTGCAGGCAGTCGGCCACCGACAGGCGCTGGTTCAGGATCTCGTCCGGGTAGTCGATCTTGCCGCAGCCGGCGCAGGCCAGGTTGCAGCGGAACAGCGGCTCCAGCATCAGAACCATCGGGTACCGCTTGGTGCCCATCAGGTGGTTCTTCAGAAGGTAAGCGCCGATACGGATCTGCTGGTGAAGCGGAATACCCATGGGACCTTCACAAAACTGTCGGCCCAAATCGGGGCCAAGCGACTATGCCTACTCGGCGGGGACCGGTGCGGTCAATTGGGAGGGCAGACGGAAGCGGATATTCTCATCGACACCCTGCAGCGTCGAGACCTCGACCTCGCCATAACGTCGCAGGGTCTCGACCAGCTCCTGCACCAGGCTGTCGGGGGCGGAGGCGCCGGCGGTGATGCCCACCGCCTGCTTGCCCACCAGCCAGGCCGGGTCCAGCGCCGAGGCGTCGTCGATCAGATAGCTCGGCACGCCCAGCTCGGCCCCGATCTCGCGCAGGCGGTTCGAGTTCGAGCTGTTGCGGGCGCCGACCACCAGCAGCACGTCGGCCACCTGCGCCAGCTCCCGCACCGCGCGCTGGCGGTTCTGGGTGGCGTAGCAGATGTCCTTGGTATCGGGGCCGACGATCGCCGGGAATTTCGCCGTCAGCGCGTCGATCACCGCCTTGGTGTCGTCGACGCTGAGCGTGGTCTGGGTGATGTAGGAGACGCGCTCCGGGTCCGGGATCTCGAGCGTCGCAACCTCCTCGACCGTCGAGATCAGGGTGACGCCACCCGGGATCTGGCCGGTGGTGCCCTCGACCTCGGCATGGCCGGCATGGCCGATCAGGATGACGGTGCGGTCCTGGGCGGCGTATTTGCGGCCCTCGATATGCACCTTCGACACCAGCGGGCAGGTCGCGTCGATCACCTGCAGCCCGCGCTGCTCCGCATCGGCCTCGACCGACCGGGAGACGCCATGCGCGCTGAAGATCGTGATGGCGCCGGCCGGAACCTCGTCCAGCTCGTCGACGAATTTGGCGCCCTTCGCCCGCAGGCTCTCGACCACGTGCCGGTTGTGCACGATCTCGTGCCGGACATAGACGGGAGCCCCGAAGATCTCCAACGCCCGCTCGACGATTTCGATCGCCCGCTCGACGCCGGCGCAAAAGCCTCGCGGCTGGGCCAAGATGATCCGCATTCCGCACCTGTGTTCCGGCTGAGCGCTGGAGTTCGCCAGAGTGAATCACTCTCAATTGGACCATACAACGCGCCAACTTTGCGTGTCACTAACATGACTAAGAGCGCGCGCTGCAATGGGTTACGATCGATACTTATCAAATTCGTCGCACCGGCCGATGTGCTGGCCGTCACAGGCGAATTCCGACGCGGCGGCGTTCGGAACTTCTCGGCAAAGGGGCGGGTTGAAGCCATCATGGGTCGATTGCGCCGCGCCGCGAGCCCGGATGGCGGCGGACCAACATTCCGAATCGGAAGACAAAACCATGCGCTCGCCTGCCTTCTCCAGACGCCTTGCCCTGGCCTTGGCACTCCTGTTGCCGTTGCCCTTCACTGTGCTGCCGGCACAGGCCGCCGAGCCGCGCCAAGTCGTCGACACGCTCGACAACGCCCTGCTCGACGTCATGAAGAACGCCGACTCGCTGGGCTTTCGCGGGCGCTACCAGAAGCTTGGGCCGGTGCTCGACCAGACCTTCAACCTGCCGCTGATGGCGCGAATCGCCGTCGGCCCGGACTGGTCGACCCTGAGCCCGGCCCAGCAGCAGAAGGTGACGGATGCCTTCCGCCGCTTCAGCATCACCACCTATGCCGCCCGCTTCAACGGCTACAGCGGCGAGAGTTTCCAGGCAGAGGACGCCAAGCCGGTCAGCGGCGGCGACCAGGTGGTCAACACCAGGCTGGTGCGGCCGAACGCCGATCCGGTGCCGCTGAACTACCGGCTGCGGGGGCCGAACTGGCAGATCATCGACATCTATCTGAACGGCACGATCAGCCAGCTCGCCAACTACCGGTCCGAATTCGGCGCGACCCTGCGCAGCGGCGGCGGCGATGCGCTGATCAAGCTGATCGAAGGCAAGATCGTCGAGCTGACGCCGAAGAAATAGGCCTCGAGCCGGGCGGGAGCGTCGTTCCCGCCCGGCCGTCGGTCAGGGAATGTCCGGCAGCTGCGAGCCAGGGACGTCGCCGGCCGCGGCCGGGCCCGCGGCACCGCCGGCCGCCGCCGCTCCGGCGGGATCGGTGTAGAGGTCGCCGCCCGACGGAGCCTGGCCGCCGTCGAGTTCGGCCTGCCGGTACTGCCGGAACACGCTGCGCAGCGTGGCATAGTAGTCGACCGAGTTGCGTTCCAGCTCATCGGTGGCGTCGACCGTGCGCGACCGCACATCGACGCCCCTGAACACGAACTGGCCGACGCTCGCCTCGGTCGGAATGTTGACGATGTAGCCCCAGGGGCTGCTGACCGTGTCGACCGCGAAGCCGACCGTGTCGCGCGGATTCGAGGGGCCGAGCAAGGGCAGCATCAGATACGGGCCGTCGCCGATGCCCCATTTGTACAGCGTGGCGCCGAAATCGCCCGCCTGCTGCCGGACCACGCCGCGCGGCGTCGCGACATCGAAGAAGCCGCCGAGGCCGAAGGTCGAGTTCGCCATGAAGCGCAGCAGCGTCTTGATGGCGGCGATCGGCTCGCCCTGCAGCACCTTGTTCAGGAAGATCACCGGCTCGCCGAAGTTCTGCAGCGCGTTGTGCAGCCCGTCGCGCGCGAATTCCGGCACCGTGTCGCGATAGGCGATCGCCACCGGCCGGATGGCGTTCTTGTCGAGCGCCTGGTTGAAGTCGAAGATCGCCCGGTTCATCGGCTCGAGCGGATCGTTGATCCGGTCGAACTCGGCCCGCTGGGCGGGGTCGGTCGGCGGCGTGGCGCAGCCGCTCAGCGCGGAGGCAACGAGGAGCGCGGCGACGCCGAGGGCAAGGGGGCGAAAGGATGAGCGCAACGGCATGTCCGGTCCGATCCCGTAAGCAAACCGAAAGTCGGTGATCTTGGCTTGGCACATTTCCGTTCGCGGCTCGGATCGACCCAACCCCACGACGGAGAAGAAAGTTAGAATACGAACAATATCCTGCGGCCTGTGCGGCAACAACCACCTGACGAAAAACTTTATTCCCCTTCCGTCAGACCGCAGCGAACTGGGCACCAGAACCCGGGCGCCGGCCGGGGCCGCGAGAGTCGCGGCCGGGCGAGACTAGCCGCATCCGGCCGGGTCGTCACCGGGCCTGATCCGGATGCTCCGTGAAGCCTGGCTTCACGATGGCGTACGGATGAAGGCGCCGTGGTGGCACGGGCGGGCCGAGCAGCGCGGGCATGAACACCAGCACGGCGAACAGGGTAAACAGCAGCTCGATCGTCAGCAGCTCGCCCATGCCCGCCGTCCCGGGATGGGGCGACAGCCACAGGCTGCCGAAGGCCGAGCCGGTGGTGAGCGCACTGAACACGATGGCGCGGGTGGTGCTGGACTGCAGCGGCTCGCCGCGCCGGGCGCGCCAGTTCACCACGAAGTAGATGTCGAAGGCGACGCCGACGCCGAGCAGCAGCGGCAGGGCGATGATGTTGGCGAAATTGATCGGCAGGCCGGTGACGATGGTGGCCGCCAGCGTCATGAGGCCGGCCAGCAGCAGCGGCGTCAGCGCCAGCAGCACGTCGCGCAGCCGCCGCAGCGCGATCGCAAGCAGGAGCGAGATCATCACGGTCGCCAGGATGCCGGCGGTGATGAAGGCGCCGACGATGGTGCGGCTCGATTCCTGGATCGTCACCGCGGTACCGGTGGCGTGCGGCGCGACGGCGCGGACGGCGTCGACGAATCGCTCCATGACGGCGTTGTCGGCGGCATTGCCCTTGGGGAACACCGTCAGCTTGGCCTGGCCATCCGGCGCGACCCAGGTCTCCTTCAGGTCCTTCGGCAGATCGGCCAGCGTCACCGGCTCGGCCGAGAGCAGCAGTCGCAGCCGGTCGAGGGTCATCGGCAGGGCGTTCAGCAGGGCTTCGCCGACCCGGGCCAGGGTCGCCGCATCGGCCTTGGACAGCCGGTCCAGCCCATCGGCTAGGCGGCGCTCCGGGCTGTCCGGCTCCGGCGCGATCTGGCGCAGCGTCGCCGCGGTCTTGGCGGCGGCGGCGCGCACCGCGTCATCGGATGGCGGATCCTCGGTGGCCGGCGCGTCCAGGGTCGGGCCGATCAGTAAACCGAGGTCGGACAGGATCGCCAGCTTGGCCGGCTGATCGCCGGGCACGAAGCTGTTCAGCGACAGCACGGTGTCGACCTCGGGCAGGTCCTGCAGCTTCGGCGCCAGCGCCGCCGCGGCCTCGACCGACGGAGTCAGGATGTCGATGGTGTTCGGCGTGGTCAGCGGATCCCGCATCAGCTCGAGCATCGTCGAGGCGGCTTCGGAGCGCGGATCCACCAGGTTCAGCGGGTTGAAGTCGAAGGTCAGCCGCGGCATCAGCGCCAGCGACCCCAAGGCCAGCAAGGCGCCGCCGGCCAGCACCCAGCGCCTATACTTCAGGAGGAAGCGGTCGACCGGAGCCAGCTCCGTCCAGCCGACCTCGCGCGGCTCGGCCCGCACCGGTAGCACCGCCAGCAGGGCCGGCAGCAGCGTCAGGTTGAGCACAACCGCGATCAGCATGCCGACGCCGGCGATCAGCCCGAGCTCGGACACGCCGCGATAGTCGGTCGGCAGGAAGGCGAAGAAGCCGCTGGCGGCGGACAGCGCGGCCAGCACCAGGGCGGCGCCGACGCGGCGGATGGCGGCGTTGGTGGCGGCGAATATATTGGGCGCGGTGGTGCGCTTGGCCCGCACGGCGATGCAGAGCTGGACACCGAAATCGACGGCGATGCCGACGAACAGCACGGCGAAGGCGACCGAGATCAGGTTCAGAGCGCCCACGGCCAGCGCCGCGAAAGCCGCGGTCATCAGCAGCCCGACGGCCAGCGTGACCGTGATCGCCGCGGTCATGGTGAAGGAGCGCAGGGCCAGCAGCAGCAGCCCCAGAACCAGCACCACCGACACCGTGGTCGACACGCCGATGCCCTCGCTGACGCTGGCGAACTGATCATCGTTCAGCGGGATGTTGCCTGTCTGCCGCACGGTGACGCCGTAATCCGGGGTCAGGTGCAGCCTCTCCGCCGTGGCGCGGACGAACTCGGTGGCCTTCGCTCCCGGTTCCAGCGCGCCGTAGTCGAGCACCGGCTGCGCCAGCACGAAGCGGCGCAGGGTCCGCGGCGAGGGCGGGCCCGAGGACAGCAGCGACTGCCAGGACAGCGGCTGCACCACATGCGTTGACGTCAGATTGGCGTCGATCGTCGCCGCCATCCGGGTGAAGGCCGGCTGCATCTGCGACCGCTCCGCCTGGCCCGTCTGCACGCCCTGCAAGGCGAGGTCGAGCACGCCGAACAGCCCGCGCAGCGTCGGATCGGCGGCCAAGCCGCCGAGCAGCGGTTGGGCGGCGATGATGTCGTTCGCGGTCTGCTGCACCTCCTTCACCGACAGGAGCAGGATGCCGTTCTTGTCGAAGAACGGCCCCCCGTCCGGGCGGCGGACGCTCCTGAACAGCGAGGGCTCCGCCGCCAGCGCCTTGGCCAGCTGCGTTGCCGCAGACTCCGCCAGCTCCGGCGTCTGGCCGTCGATGACGATGGCCAGCAGGCCGGTGTTCTGGGGAAACGCCTTGTCGAGCGCGGCGTTGTCCTGCTGCCAGGGCAGGTCGGGGTCGATCAGCGTGCCGGTGTCGGTGTTGATCGACAGGCGGTGCATCACAACCAGCACGGCACAGACCGACAGCACCAGCGCGGCGACGATCACCCACGGCGCGCGGCGTTGGCAGAAAGCGCCCAGATAGACCAGGGCACGTGTTGCGGACAGTTTGGAGGCAGGCACGAGGTCTGCTTTGCGATGATGGGAAGGGCAGGCTGCGGGCGGAGTTGTATCCTGCTTCGCCGATGCGAGAAAGCCGTCCGGTGAGCGCGGCAGCACTATGGCGCAGTGCGGGCGAGGCGGGCCAGGCCCAGCCAGGCCAGCGCCGCCGTGGCAACCGCCGCCATCAGCAGCCAGGGATCGGCCCCGGTGACGCGCAGTGCCCAGGGGATCAGCGCGGTGGTCCCGGCCAGGCCGGCGAAAGTGGTCAGGAAGGCGTAGCCGGCCTGGGCCATGTAGTGCAGTTCCGGCCGGATCCGGGTGCGGATCACGGTCTGGGCCGCCAGATAGGCACCGCCGAAGGTCATGGCGTGGCCGAACTGGCTGAAGATGATCAGGGGCAGGGGCGGGTCGGTCGCCAGCAGCAGCCAGCGGCCGATCGCGACCAGGCAGCACGCCGCCAGCAGCGTCGCCGGCGGGATCCGCTCCAGGCGCCGGGCGGCATAGCGGTAGACCACGATCTCGGCGGCGACGGCGGCGCCCCAGACGATCCCGGTGCTGCCCTTGGCCACGCCGTGGTCGATCCACCACAGGGTGCCGAAGGAGTAGTAGAAGGCGTGCGAGGCCTGCAGCAGCAGGGCCGGCGCCAGCAGCGGCGCCGCCACTGCCAGCGCCGCCGCGGCGGCGCGCGGGTCGAGGCGCGGCGTCGGCGGCTGCCAGGACGGTCCGAGCACCGAGACGCAAAGGCACAGCAGCAGCCCGGCGGTGATATAGGGCAGCAGCGCCGCGCCGTCCGGCAGGACCAGCAGCGCCCCCATGCCGACATTGCCGATCAGGAAGGCGAAGGACCCCCAGGCCCGCATCCGGCCATAGCCATGGCCGCTGCGCAGGGTGACGGTGTTGGCGAAGCTCTCGATCAGCGGGATCGAGCCGTAGACCAGCCCGACCGCCAGGACCGACAGCAGGCCAATGGTGCCGGGATCCGCGATCAGCGTGGCCGCGATCAGCACCAGGGCGGCGCAGACGGCAGCGCCGGCGGCCAGGCCACCGGCCGGCAGCAGCAGGGTCGCGACCATGCCGAAGCCGAGGATGCAGACGGCGCGCAGGGCGAAGCCCGCGGCCATGGTCCAGCCGACCGCATCGGTGGCCAGGCCGCTCGCCGCCAGCCAGACCGGCAGATAAGGGGTCAGGATGCCGCTGACCCCGTAATGCGCCGACAGGGCGGCGACGGCGCGCAGCCTGCTGTGATCGCCGGCTTCATGGACGGCGTTGTCCGGGGTTTTGCTCAACGCGTTGCCTCTCCCGCTTGCGGGAGAGGTCGGAGACGCGAAGCGGCTCCGGGTGAGGGCCCTTTCCCTCCGCCTGTGCCAGCCCTCACCCGCCAGCGCTGCGCGCTGTCGACCTCTCCCGCCACGCGGGAGAGGCAACGCAAATGGACCGGCCAACTCTGGTCGTTCAAGGAATTATCCGGCTCACAGCCGGACCATGGTGCCGGTGCGGCGCGAGCGTTCGGCGGCGAAGGCCATGAAGTGGCTGTCCAGCGATTCCTCCAGCGAGGTCAGGGCGACATTCACCTGGCTGCGACCACGGCGCTGGATCTGCCGGCCCAGGAACTCGGCCATCAGCCGGTCGTCGCCGCCGGCATGGCCGCCGTCACCCGGCACGGTCAGGCGGATGGTGGTGACGTCATCGGTGCGGAAGTCGATCACCGTGATCTCGTTCTTCTCCAGATGCCCGGCGATCTCGCCATGGGTGCCCATCAGATGCAACGTCCGGGTGTTCTCGGCGGTGAAGGCGCTGACGTTCAGCGTGGCGCTGACGCCGTTGGTGAAGCGCATCGCCACCACCTGGTTGTCGACCACGTCGTTGTCGCAGCGATAGACGCAGCGGCCATAGGGACCTTCGTGCAGCGCCGCGCGGATGCCGTCGGGCGAGGTGTCGAGGCTCAGCACCTTGTGCGGCCAGGCATCGGCCGGCTTGAACTTCTCGAGATAGATGCGCTGGGCGGAATAAGGGCAGACCCGCTCGACCTTGCAGCCCTCGTCGCAGCGGTCGGTCGACCCGTCCGGCGCATTCTCGCGCCGGAAATGGGCCAGCGAGCCGTAGGAGGAGACCTCCTGGCAGGGCGCTCCGGCCAGCCAGCGGATGATGTCCAGGTCGTGGCAGGTCTTGGCCAGGATCAGCGGGCTGGACTCCTCCTCGCGCCGCCAGTTGCCGCGGACGAAGCTGTGGGCGAAGTGCCAGTAGCCGATGTGCTCGGTCTGGCGCAGCGTCACCAGTCGGCCGATCACGCCACGGTCCAGGATCTCCTTGATGCGCGAGAAGAAGGCGGTGTAGCGCAGCACATGGGCGACGGTCACATCCGCCCCTGTTTCCCTCGCGGCCTCGGCCAGGGTGCGGGTCTCCTCCTCGGTCGGCGAGATCGGCTTCTCCAGCAGGATGCCGAGGCCGCGGCGGATCGCGGCCAGCGCCGGCTCCAGGTGCAACGCGTCCGGGGTGGTGATCAGCACTGCGTCCAGCTCGGTCTCGCGCGCCAGCAGGTCGCGCCAGTCGGCATAGAGGTGCTCGGAGCCGAGGCCGTGCCGGGCGGCGGCGTCCTGCAGCCGGTCGGCCCGCGGGTCGGCGATGGCGACGATCCGCGCCTGGTCGGGGCGGCGGCGGATATAGTCGCCATAGGCCTCGATGCCACGGCTGCCGGCGCCGATCACAGCAACGCGGATCTGCTGGGATTTCAGGGATTTGGACATCGGTCTTGGCTTTCGGCTCGAACGATGGATTGAGAGTGAGGATTAGCCTTTCACCGCGCCGGCGACCATGCCGCGGGTAAAGTGCTTCTGGACCAGGGCGAACAGGATGGCGGCGGGCAGGGTGGTGACGACGCCGGCGGCCATCAGATAGTCCCAGCGGATCACGTTCTCGCCGACGAAACGGGTCAGGGCCAGGGTGACCGGCCATTTGCCGTCGTCGGTCAGCATCACCAGCGGGAAGATCAGGTCGCTCCAGGCATGGATGAAGGTGTAGATCGCGGCCATCGCCAGCCCCGGCCGCACCACCGGCAGGATGATGTGCCACAGGCTCTTCAGCCGCGAGCAGCCGTCGACCATCGCCGCCTCCTCCAGCTCGCGCGGGATGCCCAGCAGGAAGCCGTGGAGCAGCCAGATCGCGATCGGCGTGGCCAGGGCGGTGTCGCACAGGATCACCGACAGATAGGTGTCGAGCAGCCCGGCCGCGATCATGAATTCGTAGAGCGGGATGACGATGACCACCGGCGACAGCATCTGCGTCGCCAGCACCAGGAACAGCAGCGTGGTGCGGCCGGTGAAGCGGAACCGCGCCAGCCCGTAGGCGCCGAGGAAGCCGAAGCTGGTCGAGATCGCGGCGGCGGCCCCGGCGATGATCAGGCTGTTGCCCAGCGCCTCGACCACCCGGTACTGGCCGAACAGAGCGCGGGCGTAGTTGCCGAGGTCCAGGCTGCGCGGCAGGAACTCCGGCGGCCAGACATAGAGCCGGTCATAGGGGGTGAAGGAGGTCTTCAGCATCACCCAGACCGGCAGCAGCAGGAAGCCCAGCAGCAGGATCAGGGCCCCATGCCGCCCGGCCTCGGGCCAGAAGCGGCGCGCGGTCATTCCTCGCCCCCCTTCAGCACGCGCCAGTACAGGAGCGACACCGACATCAGGATGACGAACACCACCACCGCCATCGCCGAGGAGGTGCCGAAGTCGAAATTGCCGAAGGCGGTCTCGTAGATCTGGATCGGCAGGGTGGCAGTGGCGCCGGCCGGGCCGCCCTTGGTCAGCGGCCAGATCACCTGGAAGGAGTTGAAGGTCCAGACGGTCGACAGCAGCACGCAGGTCATCAGCACCGGCTGCAGCAGCGGCAGGGTGATGCGGCGGAAGATCTGGACCGGACCGGCACCGTCGATCCGCGCCGCTTCGATATAGTCGTCGGGGATGCGCTGCAGCCCGGCCATGAGAGTGACCACCATGAAGGGGATGCCCAGCCAGGCATCGACCACCACGGTGGCGATGAAGGCCGTGGTCTCCTGGCCGAGGAAGGAGATCGGCTCGCGGATCGCGCCGGTCACCAGCAGCACGGCGTTGATCCAGCCGGACTGGCCGTCCAGCACCCAGCGCCAGGAGATGGCGGCGATCACCGCCGGCGTCACCCAGGGCAGGAGGAGGAGCGCCAGATAGACCTTGCGGCCCGGGAAGGGGCGCTGCAGCAGCAGCGCCCCGCCCAGGCCGATCAGCAGCTTCGCCCCCACCGAGCAGGCGGTCCACATCACCGTCAGCTGCAGCGTCCGCAGGAAGGCCGGCTCCTGCACCAGCGCCAGGAAGTTTTCGGCGCCGACGAAGTCATTGCCCTCCCAGGGCGCGGTCAGCACCACATGGTGCACCGACTGCCAGAAGATGCGCAGCACCGGCAGGCCCAGCAGCGCCGCGATCAGCAGCAGCGGCAGCGCCAGATACGGCCAGGGCGCCCGGTCCGGCGACCAGGGCCGGGCGCGGGTGGCTCTCCGCGGCGCAGTGGGGGCGAGCGCGACCACGGGGTCAGGCGCGCGGTTCGATGCGGGCCTTGCGGATCTTCTCCGCCGCCGCATCCAGCGCCTCCTGCGGCGTCGCCTTGCCCAGGATGGCCGACTGCACCGCCTCGACCAGGATCTTCTCGAAGGGCTGCCAGGCCCGCGGCGTCGGCTGGGCGAATCCGTTCGCCTTCATGGCGATGAAGGTCTGCCAGAACGGCGTCTTGAAGGTGTCGAGCTGCTCCTCCTCCGCCAGCAGCGGCACCAGCCCGCTGGTCGCGTCCCACTTCGCATGGATCTCGGGCTGCAGCAGATAGGCGACGAACTTGCCGGCTGCCTCGGGATGCTCGCTTTTGGCTGAGATGGCGAGGCTGTCGGAGACCAGCTCGCCCTTGCAGACCTTGCCGCAGGGCAGCGGCGCGACGGCGTAGGGCGCGGTCTTGTTGTCGGGGTCCAGCCCCATGATCGCCTTGCCCCAGGGGCCGCTGACCATCATCGCGATCTTGCCTTGGGCGAACAGCGGCGGGTGCTGCTCGCGGTTCAACTCCAGCGGGTTGGGCACGACCTTGTCCTTCTGGAACAGGTCGACATAGAACTGCAGCGCGCCGACCGCCTGCGGGCTGTTGATCTTCGTTTCGCCCGACGAATCAAAGGCTTCGCCGCCGTTCTGGTAGACGAAATTGAGGAACTGGCTGACCAGGGTGACATGCGCGGCCGCGGCGGTGGCATAGCCGTACATGCCGGGGTTCTTCTCGGTTACCGCCTTGGCCGTGGCCGCCAGCTCGTCCCAGGTCCTGGGCGGGGTCGGGATCAGGTCGGTGCGGTAGTAGAGGGCCTGGGTCGAGAACGCCATCGGCACGGCCATCTGCTTGCCGCCGAACTGTGCCGCGACGCGCACGGGCTCCGGGATCCGCCCCAGCGTCTCGGCGTCGACCAGCCCGTCCACCGGCTGGATCGCGCCCATCATTGAGAACTCGGCGACATTGCGGGTGCCGATATAGGCGACATCGGCGGCGCGGCCGGCGATGAAGTCGGTCGACAGCTTCTGGAACGCCTCGTCCCAGCCGACGCCCTCGACCTTCACGGTGATGTCCGGGTTCTTCTCCTGGAAGCCGGCGACGATCTCGCCCAGCAGCTTCTGGTTCCGCTCCTCGCTGGCGCCGGGGATGAAGAAGCGGATCTCGGTGGTCTCGGCCAGGGCCGGCCCGGCGAGGCCGGCGGCCAAAGCGAGGATGCCCAAGAAAAGGCTAATGGGGCTCGGCCCGAGCCGCATGCTGCGCAGGTTCATTGTAGCCTCCCGTTGGCTGGCTGGTGTTGCTTGGCTTGGGACGCCCCGATCCCGGCGGGATCAGGGCGGGCGTCTCATCCCGCCCTGGCGCAGCAGCAGGTCCAGCGCCAGGCCGACCGCGCCGCGCAGATAGCCGTCGCCCTCGTCGGGGCTGATGACGATCCCGGTGCGGCATTCGTCGAAATTGTAGCCATGGGCGCGGAAGCTCTCGTTCAGCGCCTTCAGCAGATAGATGTTCAGCGCCGGCTGCGGCGCCCGGAACACGATCGCCTCCAGGTCGAACAGGTTGGCGACCTGGGCCAGGGCCTGGCCGATCCAGCGGCCGGCGCAGTCGAAGATCTCGATCGCCTCCGGGTCGCCCTGCGACGCGATATGGGCCAGCACGGCGATGTCGTCGGACAGGCCGCGCTTCAGCGCCTGGCGCGAGATGGCGGACAAGGAGGCCAGCGAGGCCAGGCAGCCGCATTTGCCGCAGCGGCAGGCGGCGCCGGAATAGGGGGCCAGCGACAGGTGGCCGATCTCGCCGGCCTGGCCCTTGCCGCGATAGACGTCGCCATTGATCGAGATGCCGGAGCCGATCTCGTTCTGCAGGCTCACGACAGCGTAGTTCTCATAGGCCCGGGCCAGGCCCAGCATCCGCTCGGCGACGACGATGGCGTTGGACGGGGTCTCGGCCGCGACGCCGATGCCGAAGGCATCCTGCAGCGCCGCGGTCAGGCGCTGGCCGGCACCGATCACCTCGGCCCGGCGCGGCCCGACCTCGCCCAGCACCACGCCGCCGGCGGCGAGGGCGTCCCAGCCGGGGCCGCCCTTGCGGCGCAGGCGGTCCAGCGCGTCGACCAGCGGCGCCGGGTCGTCATTGGCCGGGGCGGGCAGGGGGATCGGGCTCTGCTGCGGCGTGCCGGCCAGGTCGGCGATCACCAGCTGCGCCGACTCGGCGCCGAGATGCAGGCCCAGCAGCGTGCCGTAGTCCGGGTCGAGGTCCAGCATCACCCGCGGCCGGCCGCCGCCCGACACCTTGGCGCCGGTCTCGCGCAGCAGGCCGTGGCCGATCAGGGTGCGGACCAGGGGTGTCATGGCCGAGGCGCTGAGGCCGAGCTCGCGCGCCGCCTCGATCCGGCTGGCGCCACCGCGGCGATGAATCAGGCGCAGCAGCTCCGAGGCATCGCCCCAGCGGCCGCGCAGATCCAACTCACCCGTGCCTCGCCCCATCTCGCCCCCGCTGCGCTGCCCTTCGTTCGCGAGGGCAGCGACTGACGAGACTCATATTTCAGGATATCGAAGCAGACAAGCCAGATAATTTCTATTTCAGAAATAAGTCGAGGCGCTACCGGAACAGCGTCCGCACCAGCGCCGTCGCGATCCGGTCGAGCCGGGCTGGGTCCTGGTAGACCCGCTCCATCACCGCCAGGCCGCGGGTGAAGGTGACGACCAGGTCCGCCGCCTCGTCCGGCGTCACCGCCAGCCGGGCGCGGGCCGCATCGGTCGACAGCGCGGCCAGGACGATGCCGTGCAGCTCGTCCAGCATGCCGCGCAGCCGCGCCTGCAGCCGTGGGTCGTCCAGCGCCGCCGGCTCGGTCGCCGTTTTGGTGCTCAGGCAGCCGCGCGCCGGCGAACCGCTGGTCATGCTGGCGATGGCGGCATCGAACAGGGCCACCAGCCCCTGTTCCGGGTCCGGCGTCGCGTCCAGGGCCTGCCGGGCGCCGTCCAGGAACCGCCCGACATAGGAGTCGAAGGCAAGGAGGAAGATCTCCTCCTTGCCGCCATAGGCGTTGTAGAGCGAGCCGCGCAGCACCCCCGTGGCCTGGGCGATGTCCTGCATGGTGGTGGCGCGCAGGCCCTTGCGCCAGAACACGCCCAGCGCCTCCGCCAGCATCTCGCCTTCGTCGAATTGCCGCACGCCGGCCATGGTCGCCCCGATCGTTCTTGACATGGATGTCAAATTTGACATTGATGTCAAGTATAGCCGATCGACCGCGCGACGGCCAGACCCAAGGAACGGACGATGATCGACCTGCACTACTGGACCACGCCGAACGGCCACAAGATCACGATCGCGCTGGAGGAACTGGGGCTGCCCTACCGCATTCTCCCGGTGAACATCTCCCAGGGCGACCAGTTCAAGCCGGACTTCCTGGCGATCGCCCCGAACAACCGCATCCCCGCCATCGTCGACCACGACCCGGCGGAGGGCGCCGCGCCGATCTCGATCTTCGAATCCGGCGCCATCCTCGAATACCTCGCCGACAAAACCGGCAAGCTGCTGCCGCGGGCGCCGCGCGAGCGCTTCGGGGTGCTGCAGTGGCTGTACTGGCAGATGGGCGGCCTGGGGCCGATGGCCGGGCAGAACCACCACTTCTCGGTCTATGCGCCGGAGCGCATCCCCTATGCGACAGAGCGCTACGTCAAGGAGACCGGGCGGCTGTACGGTGTGCTCGACCGCCAGCTCGCCGGCCGGGACCATGTGGCCGGCGAGTTCTCGATCGCCGACATCGCCATCTATCCCTGGATCGTACCGTATCAGCGGCAGCAGCAGCGGCTCGAGGACTTCCCGAACGTCGCCCGCTGGTTCGCCGCCATGGCGAGCCGGCCCTCGGTGGTCCGCGCCTATGAGATCGCCGCCCAGATCAACACCGTGCCGACGGTGACCGAGGAGTCGAAGCGCCATCTGTTTGGCCAGTCGGCTGCCACCATCCAGGGCCGGGCCTGAACCATGGGCGAGGCCTTGACCCTGTACGAGCTGGCCGCAGCGGACGTCGCGCTGCGCTTCAGCCCGCATTGCTGGAAGACGCGCATGGCACTGGCCCATAAGGGGCTGGAGGCCGAGTACATTCCCTGGCGCTTCTCCGAGAAGGAGGCGATCGCCTTCTCCGGCCAGGGGCTGGTGCCGGTGCTGGTGCATGACGGCGAGACCGTCTCCGACTCCTGGCGCATCGCGCTGCATCTGGAGGAGCGCTTCCCCGACCGGCCGTCGCTGTTCGGCGGTCCCGGCGGCATCGCGCCGGCGCGCTTCGTCAACGACTGGGCCGACATGACCCTGTCCCCCGCGATCGCGCGCATCATCCTGCTCGACATCCATGACCGGGTGCATGACGCCGACCGCGCCTATTTCCGCGCCAGCCGCGAGACGCGGTTCGGACGGACGCTGGAGGAGGCCGTGGCCGACCGGCCGGCGCATCTGGCCGCCTTCCGCCAGGCCCTGGCCCCGCTGCGGCGGACCCTGGCCAACGCCCCCTTCATCGCCGGGCCGGCGCCGGCCTATGTCGATTACTGTGTCTTCGGCATGCTGATGTGGGCCCGCTGCATCAGCCCGGTCGAGCTGCTGGAGAGCGACGACCCGGTCTTCGCCTGGCGCGACCGGCTGCTCGACGCCTTCGGCGGCATCTCCCGGTCGGCGCCCTGCGTTCAGGGCTGACGGCCGGGCGCGTCCAGCCGCCAGACTGCGCATTCGGCGCCGTAGTGCCGTTCCAGGCCGATGTTGTGCATGCCCAACCGCTGCATCACCCGGATCGAGGCGGCGTTGCGGGGATCGGCCACGCCATAGAGGCAGGGCGCCCCGAGCGTGGTGAAGGTGAAATCGGCCATCGCGCGCGCGGCCTCGGTCGCCAGCCCCTGGCCCCAATAGTCCGGCCGCAGCCGCCAGCCGATCTCCAGCGGCTGGGCCGGGTCGTTTTCGATGTGCTGGATGCAGCCGGCGCCGATCACCTCGTCCGATCCGGCGAACAGGAAGGCCCACCAGGAGAAGCCCTGGGTCGCCCAGCGTTCCTGCACCCGGGCGATGCCGGCGCGGACATCCTCGGCGGTGTCGGTCGTGCCGTCGACATAGCGCATCACCATCGGATCGGAGTTCAGCACCAGCAGGCCGGCGAAGTGCCGTTCCGCATAAGGCTCCAGGCGCAGGCGGGGCGTGTAGAGGATGGTCATGCCGCCTCGAACGCCTCGTGGAACTCGACCGTCCCGCTCGGCACCTGCGCGCCGAAGGGCAGCACCAGGAAGTGTTCGGGCGGGATGCCCGGCGACCGCAGCCGCGGATCGGCGGCGAAGCCGAAGCGGCGATAGTAGCCGGCCGCGCCGGCCAGGACGCAGCCTTGGGCGCCGAGGGCGCGGATGCGGTCGAGGCCGGCACGGATCAGGGCCTGGCCGATGCCCTGGCCCTGCCGATCGGGGCGGACCGCCACGGGACCGAGCCCGTACCAGTCCCGGGCTGTGCCATTGATGGCGACCGGCGAGAAGGCGACTTGGCCGAGGATCTCGCCGTCCTCCTCCGCCACCAGCGCGACGGTCAGCGCCCCGGCGGCCCGCAGCGCCTCGACGATGGGCGCTTCGGTGCCGTCGCTGTAGGGCCGGCCGCGGAACGCGTCCTCGACCAGTTGGCGCACCGCCGCATCGTCTTCCGGCTGCTGGTCCCTGATCATGCCGTCGCCCTTCCCGACTCAGGTGTCCAGCATGGTCAGGGCGGCCTTGCGGTCGCCCGGCTTCAGCTTCAGGAACAGCGCTCGGGCCGCCTTGATGTCGCGCTCGGTCCCGCTCTCCGCCGCGGCCTTCAGGGCCAGTGCCGTCGCGTGCTCCGGCCCGCAGATGAAGGCCACCGCCTTGGCCAGGCGCCCCATGGCTTCGCGATCGATCTTGGTCTCGTCCATCCCGGTCCTTCCCCGTGCCGCCGGATATCTCCGACGTCGGTTCTGGACCATCATGAGACCGCTGCCCAGGAGATTCGGTGCCGGTCAGTCGCCGGTCCGCTCGAAGCGCATGATCCAGTTGGTCTCCCAGCTCGCGCCGCCATCGGTGGAGAAGGCCTGCTCCCAGCGCGCCGAATGCCCGGTGATCTCCGACCAGATGAAGCGCACCCGGATCGGCGTGCCCTCCCAGACATCGTCGGCGAAGAAGGTGCCGACGCCGTTCTCGAAGCGGCCGCGCAGCGGCGCCTCGTCCATGTGCAGGGTGCGGCCGTCGAACCACCAGATCGACCACAGCCTGGTCGCCGCGTCGAACAGGCGCAGCGTGGCGGCGCGGTAGGTGCCGGCCGGCAATTCGAGGATGTTGTCGTCGATCGTGCCCAGGCCGCCGATCAGCGGGCGCATCTCGGAATGGCCGGCGAACTCGTCCCAATGGGTGTCGCCGGCCAGGCGCTTGCGCAGGCGGCGATGCGATACCGACCAGCGGCCGAACAGCGGGCCGAAATCGTCGCGGCCGTCGTTCGGCATATCGGGGACGCTGGGGTCGGTGCCGGGGGCGGGCTTGGCGAACAGGGCGGGCATCGGTCTCTCCAGAGTGGAATGGCGATGCGACGGATGATGCCGGCATCCAACTGACATCCAGTGTCAGGATTTTTTCGGCTATGCTCGCTCCATGCGCGCCAACCGCCTGCTGTCGATCCTGCTGCTGCTGCAGTCCCGCGGCCGCCTGACCGCCCAGGCGCTGGCGGCGGAGTTCGAGGTGTCGGTGCGCACGGTCTACCGCGACATCGACGAACTCTCGGCCGCCGGCGTGCCGGTCTATGCCGATCGCGGGCCGGGCGGCGGCTTCGCGCTGCTCGACGGCTACCGCACCCGGCTGACCGGGATGACCGCAAGCGAGGCCGAGACCCTGCTGCTGGCCGGGCTGCCCGGGCCGGCGGCGGATCTCGGCCTGGCGGAGCCGCTGGCGGCGGCACGGCTGAAGCTGCTGGCGGCGGTGCCTCAGGCGGCAGGGGAGGGCGCGGCCCGGGTCGGCGACCGGTTCCATCTCGACCCGGTCGACTGGTATCGCCGGGCCGAGCCGCCGCCGCACCTGCCGGCGATCGCGCGGGCAGTGTGGGGCCAGCGGCGGCTGGTGATCCGCTACGAGAGCTGGTCGGCCACGGTGCGGCGGACGGTGGATCCGCTCGGTCTCGTGCTCAAGGCCGGCACCTGGTACCTGATGGCGCGGATCGGCGACGACATCCGCACCTACAAGGTGGCCAAGGTGCTGGATCTCGACGTGCTGTCGGACGGCTTCGACTACCCCGCCGGCTTCGACCTGGCGGCGCAGTGGCAGGAGTCGCTGCAGCGCTTCGCCCGCGAGCTGCGCCGGGCCGAGGCGGTGCTGCGCGTGTCGCCGGAGGCGCTGCCGCTGCTCGACCGGCTCGGTGCCGATGCGGTGGAGGCGGTGCAGCAGGCGGAGCCGGATGCCGAAGGCTGGCGGCGGGCGACGGTGCCGATCGAGGGCGTCGGCCACGCCGCGCGGCTGCTGCTCGGCTTCACCGACACCATCGAGGTGCTGGATCCGCCGGAACTGCGGCAGGCCTTGGCCGACGGCGCCCGCCGGGTGATGCAGTTGTATGACAAGGGGCATTGACAATCCCGGCCGGCGGCCTACCGTCCGGCCAATGCCGCGCCGCCCGGACGGCCCGGCCCGCCAGCAAGAGAGACGACGATGGACAAGCGCGGCCTGCGGCAGGGGCTGACCAGCTACGGCGACGCCGGATTCTCGCTGTTCCTGCGCAAGGCCTTCATCAAGGCCATGGGCTATTCCGACGACGCGCTGGACCGGCCGATCATCGGCATCGTCGACACCGGCAGCGACTTCAACCCGTGCCACGGCAACGTGCCGGCGCTGATCGAGGCGGTGAAGCGCGGGGTGATGCTGGCGGGCGGCATGCCGATGGCGTTCCCGACCATCTCGATCCACGAATCCTTCGCCCACCCGACCAGCATGTTCCTGCGCAACCTGATGGCGATGGACACCGAGGAGATGATCCGCGCCCAGCCGATGGACGCGGTGGTGCTGATCGGCGGCTGCGACAAGACCGTGCCGGCCCAGATCATGGCGGCGGCCAGCGCCGACAGGCCTGCGATCGTGCTGCCGACCGGGCCGATGGTGGTCGGCCACCACAAGGGCGAGGTGCTGGGCGCCTGCACCGACTGCCGGCGGCTGTGGGGCCGCTGGCGGGCCGGCGAGATCGACGATGAGGAGATCGAGGCGGTGAACGGACGGCTGGCGCCTTCGGTCGGCACCTGCATGGTGATGGGCACCGCCAGCACCATGGCGATCCTGGCCGAGACGCTGGGCCTGTCGCTGCCCGGCGCCGCCGCCATCCCGGCGACCCATGCCGACCGCATCCGCTGCGCCGAGGCCAGCGGCCAGGCGGCGGCGCGGATGGCGGTATCGGGCGGCCCGCGCCCGTCCGAGATCCTGGTGCCCGGCGCCTTCCGCAACGCCATGGTGGCGCTGCAGGCGGTCGGCGGGTCGACCAATGGCCTCGTGCATCTGGCCGCCATCGCCGGCCGCGTCGG
Organism: Inquilinus sp. OTU3971; assembly: GCF_038440215.1. Lineage (NCBI taxonomy): Bacteria > Pseudomonadati > Pseudomonadota > Alphaproteobacteria > Rhodospirillales > Rhodospirillaceae > Inquilinus > Inquilinus sp. OTU3971. The sequence goes on from NZ_JASATH010000099.1 coordinate 20,034, forward strand.
GCAGCCCCTGGACTATGCCGAGTTCGACCGGATCGGGCGCGAGACGCCGGTGCTGATCGACCTCAAGCCCTCCGGCGCGCATTACATGGAGCATTTCCACCATGCCGGCGGCGTGCCGCATCTGCTGGCGGAGCTGCGCGACCTCCTGGACCTGGCCGTGCCGACCGTGGCCGGCGGCACCCTGGCCGACACGCTGCCGCAGCCGGGCGAATGGCGCGATACCGAGGTGATCCGGCCGCGGTCGAACCCGCTGAAGGCTCAAGGAGCGATGGCGGTGCTGCAGGGCAATTTGTGCCCGCGCGGCGCCGTGATCAAGCAGTCGGCGGCGACGCCGGCGCTGCTGCAGCACACCGGCCGGGCGGTGGTGTTCGATTCGATCGAGGACATGGCGGCGCGGATCGACGATCCGGCGCTCGACGTCGCGGCCGACGACGTGCTGGTGCTGCGCAGCGCCGGGCCGAAGGGCGCGCCGGGCATGCCGGAGGCCGGCTACCTGCCGATCCCGCGCAAGCTGGCGCAGCAGGGGGTGAAGGACATGGTCCGCCTGTCCGATGCGCGGATGAGCGGCACCGCCTTCGGCACCATCGTGCTGCACATCACGCCGGAATCGGCGGATGGCGGGCCGCTGGCGCTGGTCCGCACCGGCGACCGCATCCGGCTCGACACCGCCGGACGGCGGCTGGACCTGCTGGTCGACGAGGCCGAGCTGGCCCGCCGCACGGCCGCGGCGCCGCCGCCGAAGCCCGACCGCGGCTATGCCCGGCTGTTCCACGACAGCGTGCTGCAGGCCGATGAGGGCTGCGACTTCGACTTCCTGGTGCCCGGCCGGAAGGCCGGCTGAACCGATCGACTGAAGGTGCCTGCCATGCCGAGACTGACCGGCGTCATCGCCGCCGCCGCCACGCCGCTGCGCGACGACCTTTCCATCGACCACGAGCGGCTGGTCATGCATTGCCGCTGGCTGCTCGGCGACGGCGGCTGCGACGCGATCAACCTGCTCGGCACCACCGGCGAGGCGACGTCCTTCTCGGTCGAGCAGCGGCTGGCGGCGATGCGGGCGGTGGCCGAGGCCGGCCTGCCGATGCACCGCTTCATGGTCGGCACCGGCGCCTCGGCGCTGGCGGATGCGGTGCGGCTGACCGCGGAGGCCAAGGCGCTGGGCTTCGCCGGGGCGCTGCTGCTGCCGCCCTTCTACTACAAGGGCATCGACGACGAGAGCCTGGCGGCTTACGTCGACACGGTGATCGAGCGGGTGGGGGCGGATGGGCTGGGCCTCTATCTCTACCATATCCCGCAGAACACCGGCGTGCCTTGGCCGATCGAGGTGGTGGCGCGGCTGGCCGAGCGGCATCCGGGCACCCTGGCCGGGCTGAAGGATTCCTCCGGCGACATCGCCTATTCGACCGATCTGGCCAAGCGGGTGCCGGGCATCGCTGTGTTTCCGAGCTCCGAGGCGACGCTGGGCCTGGCCAAGGAACGGGGTTTCGCCGGCTGCATCTCGGCCACCACCAACGTCACCGGTCCCCTGGCGCGGATCGCCTTCCACCAGGCCGGCACGCCGGAGGCGGAGACCGCGGTGGCCGCCGCCACGGCGGTGCGGGCGGCGCTCAGCACCGTCACTCTGGTGGCGGCGGTCAAGGACACGGTGGCCGAGATCCATGGCGACAGTGTCTGGCGCCGGCCGCACCCGCCGCTGCGGGCTCTACACGACGCCGAGCGCCGCACCCTACGCGAGGCGCTGGCCCAGACCGAGTATCCCCGGCTGTTCGGACGCTGAGGGCGGAGAGGGCTTGCGGTCTCTTGATTGCTGCAGCGGCAGGACCTTTGCGTTGCCTCTCCCGCCTGGCGGGAGAGGTCGGGCTCGCGCAGCGAGACCGGGTGACGGCGGGCCCAGGCCTCGACAAACGCCCCTCACCCGGACGCGCAAGCGCCTCCGGCCTCTCCCGTAAACGGGAGAGGCAAAAACAATCCGAGCTATCGCAAGAGAGCGCTCAACGACAGGCGGCAGCTCAGCTGCTGTCTGATTCCAATGGCTTGGGCAAAGGCCGGCCGGCGTCGGACTCATCCGGTTCGACGGACCAATCCCCTGCGGGCTCACAATCAGCCATGCTCTCGGCGGCCTCCGCCGGCAGGACGTCATCGGCCGTCGCCTCGACGACCTCGTCGGCGTCCCCCGGCTGCCGGATCGGGTGCGGCGGGCGGCCGATCTTGCGGCACACCGCCTGCAGGAACTCCTCCGGCGACAGCGTGTCGATCTGCACGTCCAGGATCTCGTCCTCGACCAGCGTCTCCCGCACAAGCTTCCGCACATGTTCGACGTCGTCGGCCTCGTCGGGCTGCGTCACCGCCTGGACCACCGCCTCGGCGGCCTGCTCCCGACGCTGCCTCCGGCGCTGGTCCTCGCCCGACTGCTTGCGCTCCGCCTTGCGCATCAGATAGTCGGTCCGGATCCGCTCGGTCATCGCCAGCGACAGCCGCACCGACCGGGACAGCCGCGACTGCGTCAGCCCGAAATCCGGTGCGTCCGGCCCCGCGGACGTCCTGTCATGCTGCCGCTCGATCATCCGCTTGGTGCGCAGGTCGGACTGGACCAGCTCGCGCAGCGCATCCAGCGCCCATCCCGTCCAATGCATGTCGGGATCGGTCGGTTTGATCTCTTCAGTCTGCGCCATGTCCATGGAACGTATCATGAACATAACGCGAGCGGTTAAGCAATGAATATTGTGTTCACAGTCGGGCGCATCATGAGGTCGAGGGTCTACACCGCCCGCCAGTCCCCGAAGGCGGCGGCCTGGCCGTGCAGCGTGCCGGCCTCGTCGATCAGCTGCCAGACGACGGCGCTCTCGATCCAGAAGCGGCGGCCCGACTTGGCGATGCGGATGCCGCGGTAGTCGCCGATGAAGCCGTCGCGGGTGACGACGTCCAGCAGGCGCTGCCGCTCCGCCCGGTCTGGCGCCTCGGCGGAGAGGCGGGACGGCAGCGTGATGAACTCGTCCCAGCCGTATTCGAAGCAGGCCTGGGCCGCCCGGTTGGCGTAGACGAAGCGCGGATCGGCATCGGTGTTGTGCGCCAGCACGCAGAACGGCGCCGCCTCGTACAGCCAGCGCGCCTGCTCGGCGGCGTCGCCTTCCTCCGGCAGCAGCGGCACACCGATCAGCCGGGCGTGGCTGCCGGCCAGGAGGCGGAGGAAATCGGGATCGAGCGCCAGGTCCGCCGGACGAAGGCGCGGGGCGGAGAGAGGTTGCGCCATCACAGGTTGCCCGCCCGGGGGTTGATGCCGAGGATGTGCCCGGCATCGACCGGCACCGTGACCAGGGTCGAAGCCGGGCCGGCGCGGTGGGCGTCGAGGATCTCGTCCAGGTTGGCGAGGTCGGGGCGGAGCGCGGCCGAGCGCCAGCCGCAGGCGCCGGCCATGGCGGCGAAGTCCATCCGGGCCAGGCGGTTGTGGCGGCGCGAGGCCGGCGCGTCCGGGATGATCGTGTGCACGCCCTGCTCGATGATGCCGTAGCTCGCATTGTCGAGCAGGAACAGCAGGATCCCCAGGTCGCGGGCCTCCGCCAGATATCCGGCGAACAGGCGGAAGCAGCCGTCGCCGGTGAAGCCGACGACATCGCTGTCCGGCGCGGCCAGCCTGGCGCCGATGGCCAGGCCGAGCACATTGCCCATGGCCGAGCCGCGATACAGCGAGAAGAAGCGTGCATGGGGGTGGGGGCGCTGGATGACGTATTGCCGGTCCTTGTAGGCCAGGCAGACATCGTCGAAGCCGATGGTGTTCGGCCGCCAGCGCGCATCCAGCGCCCGGAACAGCGCGGCCATGTCGACATGGCCGGGCCGCGGCACCCCGGGCCGCCGCGTGTTGAGGTCGTCCGGCGCCGGTCCGGTCCGGCGGGTCTCCGGCGGGTGCCGTTCGAGCCGGCCGAGCAGGGACCGGAGCGCCATGTCCAGGGACGCGACGAGCTGGCGGCAGGCGCCGGCGGCGCGATGCCCGAACCCGCCGTCGACCTGGCCGTAGCCGTCCGCGAGGCCGGTCAGGATGAAGGTGTCGCCGGCCGCATAGGGGGCCAGGTTGACCGTGTACTCGTCCGGGCAGGCGCCGAGCACCAGCAGGACGTCGTCGGCCCCGATGCCTTGCCAGAGCCGGATGGCCGCGTCGTTCCCGCCGAAGGAGATATAGCCGTGGCCGCGGGGATTGCCGCGCTCGACCCCGTTGGCGCCGTTGATGCTCCAGACGATGGGGCTCCCGAGAACCTCGCACAGGCGGGAGGTCAGACGCGGCGCGTCGGGGATCCGGGCCAGCTCCTCGCCGGCGAGGATGACGACGCGCCGGCCGCGGATGCTCCGGCAGAACGCATCGGCGAACGCATCCGCTTCGGCCGAGGCGAACGCCGGATCCGGCTGCGGCGGCGGGCGATGCGGGGCCATTTCGGTCTTGAGCGCGCCATGGTCCAGGACCAGGACGACCGGTTTGCAGCGCTGCAGCTGGGCATGGGCCTGCCGCAGCTGCCGGTCCATGGTCGCGGCGTCGTCCAGCACGAAGACGCCGTCCGGCAGCTCGGCGCGCAGCTGCGCCAGCATGTTGCTGCCGTGGCGGCTGGTGTCCTGCAGCGGGGACAGCCCTTCGGTCTCTGCCGGCGAGGCCGGGATGATGTAGACCGCCGGGATGTCGTGCAGCTTGGCGTCGCTGAGGCCGCAGCCCAGCAGCTTGGTCGCCGCGCCGGTGGTCGCGATGCAGGCGCCGATGCGGCCGGACGCCAGATAGACGCCGAGCGGCACGAAACCGGAGGCGTATTCGCCGAGCGACAGGAAATTCATCCCATCAGGCTCGCTGCGGCCGGCCGCATCCTCTCCCGCGTGAAGCGGGGGAAGCTTCTCCAGGAAGCGGATGGTGCCGCCGCCGGTGACGCCGGCACAGACCTCGATGCCCCAGGATTCCAGCGCCGCCACCAGGGCGTCGTAGCCGGTCACGGTTTCCGCAACATGAATATCCATGCGAACACCTCGTATTCACGGAAGTGTGATGTGACGAACCAGGGCTTTGCTCAGGCCGGCAGCGCCGATTCCGCCGTGTTCTGCAGCACCAGGGAGCGCAGCTTGCTGTCGCTGCAGACGGGTTCTTCCGACGCCGTCAGCTCGCGATAGAGGAACTCGACCAGGCCGGGCGTCGGCGACAGGCCGAAGGCCTCGATCTTCGCCTTCAGCGCATGCCGGCCGGAGTGGCGGCTGATCACCATCCGGCGCTCGGCGCCGAACATCTCCGGCTCCAGGAACTCGTAGGTCTGGGGGTTGCGGATGATGGCGGCCTGATGGATGCCCGCAGCGGTGGCGAAGGCGTTCTCGCCGATGATGGCCTTGCCGCGCGCCATCGGCAGGTCGAGGCTCTCGATCAGCAGCCGGCAGGCGGCATAGACCCGGCCGACATCGATCGTCGTCGACCGGTTGAAATGCGTCGGATGGGCGGTCAGGGCGGCGACCACCTCCTCCAGGGCGCAGTTCCCGGCGCGCTCGCCGACGCCGCACAGCGTCACCTGGATCTCGTCGATGCCCGCCTCGACGGCGGCGAGGGTGTTGGCGACGGCCAGGCCGAGGTCGTCATGGGCGTGCATGGCGACCTTGACCTCCGGCGGCACATGCGCCCGCACGGTCCCGATCAAGCCCGGCACCCGGCCGGGCAGGAGGCAGCCGACGGTGTCCGGGATCAGGATCATCGTCGCGCCGGCCCGGGCGGCGGCATCGCACATCGCGCCGAGGAAGCCCGGGTCCGCCCGGGTGGCGTCCTCGGGGGCGACGCAGATGTCGTCGAAGCCGATCCGCCGGGCGAGCCGGACGGCGCTCCCGATCTCGTCGAGCGCCTGCTGGTGCGAGATCTGGCGCTTGTGGCGCAGATGGATCTCGGAGGCGACGCCGAGGATCTCGATCTGTGCCGCGTGGGCCTTCTCCACGGCCTTGGCCGCGGCCTCGATGTCGGTGGGGTTGGCCCGGGCGAAGGCGCAGATCCGGCTGTCGCGCACCGCCTCGGCGATGGCGCGCACGGCGGCGAGGTCGTTGTCGGACGCCGCCGGGAACCCGGCCTCGATCGTGTTCACGCCGAGCGCCTCGAGCTCGCGGGCGATGCGCAGCTTCTGCTGCAGCGACATGGCATTGCCGGGCGCCTGCTCGCCGTCGCGCAGGCTGGTGTCGAAGATCGTCAGCGGCCTCTGCGTTGCAACAGTCGACATGATCGAACCTCCATTCAGGGCGCCCTCTTCTTCCGAAGGGCGCCGGGTTCCGATTTCAGAGCGTGAATTGCTTCACCCGATCCGCCATGGAGCCGGATCGGTGCGGTGGTCATGATTTTGGGTACAGTGTTCTGAGCCGTATTCGCGTGTTGCGAATATAGTAGAGAATGCGCGAACCGTTTTGTCTTACGTTATTTAAAACGACGAAGTTTTCAGAGTCAAAAGATTCCGGTTCTCAAAAAGTGCAATCAATTTTATTCTAATGATATAAGAGGAGCGAGATAATGCATTAATTTTATCGCGATATTAGGATTTCTGTCGTGAGATTTTCCTGCCTATTGTTGCGGCATCTGCTCAAAATGCAGCAAGTGTTGATTTAGGCGTGGCCGGCTCCAGCGGCGAGGAGCGGCGTTGCGAATCGAATAAGTATAAGCTTATATGTCAGCATGACCGCGCCCGAGATCTTCCAGGCCCTGGCCGACCCGACCCGCCGCGCCGTGTTCGAGCGCCTGGCCGATGGCGAGCTGAGCGTGACCGAACTGAAGGCCGGCTTCGCCGTGTCGCAGCCGGCGATCTCGCAGCATCTCGCCGCGCTGCGCCGGGCCGGGCTGGTGGCGGAGCGGCGCGACGGCCGCTTCGTCTACTACCGCGCCGCGCCGGAGGGCCTGGCGCCGCTGGCGGGCTGGATCGACCGCTACCGCACCTTCTGGCCGGAGAAGGTGGCGCGCCTCAAGACCCTGCTCGAGGACATGGATGATGCGTGACCCGAAGACCGACGATGCCGTCGTCGTAGACTGCGATCTGGACCAGCCGCCGGAGAAGGTGTGGCGGGCGCTGACCGAACCGGAGCTGCTCGGCGCCTGGCTGCTGCCGAACGATATCCGGACCGAGGTGGGGCGACCGGAGACGGGGAAGCGCTTCACCCTGCGGGACGGACCGGGCGCGCCGATCGACTGCGAGGTGCTGGCGGCAGAGCCGCCGCGGCTGCTGCGCTACAGCTGGCGCGGCCGGGACGCGGATGCCGGCGGCCGGACGCTGGACACGGTGGTGACCTTCACCCTTGACGGCACCGCGGCGGGCGGCACCCGGCTGCGCATCGTGCACAGCGGCTTCCGGGCGGAAGCGCTGCCCTGGACCGGCACGCCGGCGCCGCGGCGGGGACGCCGCCTCGCGGCACGGCCACTGGCCAAGGCCTCGGCGATCGGCGGGAGGCTGCGATGGGCGGCCTGAGCCTGGTGCCAATGGTGGTGGAGCAGTCGGGCCGCGGCGACCGCGCCTTCGACATCTTCTCCCGCCTGCTGCGCGATCGGATCGTGTTCCTGAACGGCCCGATCGACGACGGCGTCTCGGCGCTGATCTGCGCCCAGCTGCTGTTCCTGGAATCGGAGGATCCGCGAAAAGAGATCGCGATGTACATCAACTCGCCCGGCGGGGTGGTGAGCAGCGGCCTCGCGATCTACGACACGATGCAATACATCAAGAGCCCGGTGTCGACCGTGTGCATGGGGACGGCGGGGTCGATGGGGGCGTTCCTGCTGATGGCCGGGGCGCCGGGCCGGCGCATCGCCCTGCCCAATGCCAGAATCGTGCTGCACCAGCCGTCCGGCGGATTCCAGGGCCAGGCCTCGGACATCGAGCGCCATGCCGAGGACATCGTGAAGATGAAGCGGCAGCTGAACGGGATCTATGCCCGGCATTGCGGCCGGAGCTATGACGAGGTCGAGCGCACCCTCGACCGCGACCGCTTCATGACCGCCGCGGAGGCGAAGGACTGGGGCATCGTCGACCACATTTTTGCGCATCGGGAGGAGGCCGCTTGAGCCATGGCGTTTTTTGCTTTGCCTCTCCCGCAAGCGAGACTTTTCAGAATGACTGAAGCCCGTCCCTTTTAGTCCCCCTTCCCCTTGCGGGAGGGGGCAGGGGGAGGGGTCCGCGCGCGAATGGGCAGAGAACAGGTCCCGCGGCCGGAGCCGGATCGCCAGGAATCCAGGCCGGTCTTGACGGCGAAAAC
>NZ_JASATH010000100.1:0-28123 GCF_038440215.1 Inquilinus sp. OTU3971
GTATAAGGGGGAGCCGGTTGCCGGCAAACGGCGCAGTGTGAATCGCACCCGTGACCGCGATCACATCCCATTCACGGAAGGCGGCGTAGACATGATCCCGGGCCTTGAGCCCGAGGAATAGGATCATGTTGCTCCGCACCATCATCTGGGTTTACGGCGTCATGCTGCTGATCGGCTTCTACATGGGCTCGACGCCCATCTGAGCCCTCAGGCCGACCCGGCCTTTCCGCGATCGAGATAATAGCGCAGCAGCGCGACCGAGCTGTCGTCGTCCCATTCGGCGGCACCCTCCTGCCGGCCCACAACGGTGCCGTCGCGGTCGATCAGCAGCGTCGTCGGCAGGCCGCGGGCGCCGAACTGCGCCGGCGACCGGCCGCCGGGGTCGAGATAGGGCGCCAGCGCCGCGATCTTGTTGGCGGCGAAGAAGGGCTGCACCTTGGCCAGCCCCTCGCGGTCGATCGACAGCGCCAGCACGGTGAAGTCGGCGCCGCCCAGCTTGGCCTGCAGCCGGTCCAGCGCCGGCATCTCCTTGACGCAGGGGGCGCACCAGGTCGCCCACAGATTGACCAGCACCACCTTGCCCTTGAAGTCGGCGAGACGAAGGGTGTTGCCCGCAGCGTCGGAGAAGGTAATCTCCGGTGCCGGCTCAGGCCGGTCGGCCAGGACGAAGCTGGCGACGGTGCCGCCGAGAGGCGGCCGGCCCTCCGGGGTCCGCAGCGTCCACCAGGCCGCGCCCGCCGCCAGCAGCGCCAGGCCGGCCACGCCCGCGGCGATCGTTGCTCTCTTCCTCATCCGGTCCGCACCCCATGTCCGATCCGACCCAGCCTGCCACCCCCGTCGTGCCCGATAAAGGCACCAATCCGATGTGGGGCGGCCGCTTCGCCGCCGGGCCGGCTGCGATCATGGAGCGGATCAACGCCTCGATCGGCTTCGACCGCAAGCTCTGGGCCCAGGACATTGCCGGGTCGCGCGCTCATGTCGCAATGCTCGCCGCCCAGGGCATCGTGTCCGCCGAGGATGCCGCCGCGATCGACCGCGGCCTCGAGCAGATCGCCGGCGAGATCGCCGACGGCCGCTTCGAGTTCAAGACCTCGCTCGAGGACATCCACTTCAATGTCGAGTCGCGTCTGACCGAGATCATCGGCCCGGCCGCCGGGCGGCTGCATACGGCGCGCAGCCGCAACGACCAGGTGGCGACCGATTTCCGCCTCTGGGTGCGCGACGCCTTCGACCGGCTGGAGCAGGGGCTGCAGGCGCTGCAGGCGGCGCTGATCGGCCAGGCCGAACGGCACGCCGACACCATCCTGCCCGGCTTCACCCATCTGCAGGTGGCGCAGCCGGTCACCTTCGGCCATCACCTGCTGGCCTATGTCGAGATGCTGGGTCGCGACCGCAGCCGCGTCGCCGACGCCCGCGCCCGGGCCAATGAATGCCCGCTCGGCGCCGCCGCCCTGGCCGGCACGCCCTATCCGATCGACCGGCACATGACGGCGCAGGCGCTCGGCTTCGACCGGCCGACCGCCAATTCGCTCGACAGCGTCTCCGACCGCGACTTCGCGCTCGACTACCTCGCCACCGCCGGCATCTGCGCTATGCACCTGTCGCGGCTGGCGGAGGAGATCGTGTTCTGGTCGACGCCGCAGTTCCGCTTCGTCCGCCTGTCCGACGGCTTCTCCACCGGCTCCTCGATCATGCCGCAGAAGCGCAACCCGGACGCGGCGGAGCTGGTGCGCGGCAAGGCCGGCAGGGTGTTCGGCAGCCTCGGCGCGCTGCTGACCGTGATGAAGGGCCTGCCCCTGACCTATCAGAAGGACATGCAGGAGGATAAGGAACCGGTCTTCGATGCCGACGACACGCTGATGCTGTGCCTGGCCGCCATGACCGGCATGGTCGAGAGCTGGACCGTCAACGCCGAGGCGATGCGCCGGGCCACCGAGGCCGGCTTCCCGACCGCGACCGACCTGGCCGACTGGCTGGTGCGGACCCTGGGCGTACCGTTCCGCGACGCCCATCACATCACCGGCCACTTGGTGAAACGGGCGGAGGACAAGGGCTGCCGCCTGTCCGACCTGCCGCTCGCCGAGATGCAGGCGGTCCATGCCGGCATCACCGACGCCGTCTTCGCCGTGCTGACCGCCGAGGCCTCGGTCGCCAGCCGCAAGAGCTACGGCGGCACCGCGCCCGACCGGGTGCGCGAGGCCGTCCAAGCCGCAAAGGAGCGTTTCCTGTGAAACCGTCTGCCGTCCTGCGTCTTCTCCTCGCCGCCACCCTGGCCCTTGGCCTCGTCGCCTGCGGCAAGAAGGCGGCCTCGGTCAGCCCGCCCGACCCCAAAACCTCCGCCTATCCACGAGGCTACCCGAGCACATGACCGCCTTCGCCTATCGGAACGGCGCCCTCTTCGCCGAGGATGTCGATCTCGCCGCCGTGGCCGCGCAGGTCGGCACGCCGGCCTATGTCTATTCGGCCGCGGCTCTGGTGGCGAATTACCGCGCCTATGTCGACGCGCTGGCCGGGCTGCCGATCGCCGTCTGCTTCGCCGCCAAGGCCAATTCCAACCTCGCGGTGCTGCGCACCCTGGTGCAGCAGGGCGCCGGGATCGACGTGGTCTCGACTGGCGAGATGAAGCGGGCGCTGGCCGCCGGCTGCCCGGCCGACCGCGTCGTCTTCTCCGGCGTCGGCAAGACCGTGGAGGATCTGGAGGCGGCGCTGCTGGCCGACATCCACCAGATCAACGTGGAATCGCTGCAGGAGCTGGAACTGCTGTCGCAGGTGGCGGTGCGGCTGCGGCGCGACGCGGTCGTCGCCTTTCGGGTCAACCCCGACGTCGACGCCAAGACCCACACCAAGATCTCGACCGGCCGCAAGGGCGACAAGTTCGGCATCGAGCTGGAGGACGCACCCCTGGCCTTCGAGCGGGCGCGGGCGCTGCCGGGCATCCGCGCGGTCGGCATCGCCGCCCATATCGGCAGCCAGCTCCTCGATCTGTCGCCCTATCGCGACGCCTATCGCCGCCTGGCCGAGCTGGTGCGCGAGCTGCGCGCCGCCGGCCACGTCGTCGAGCGGCTCGATCTCGGCGGCGGCATCGGCATCTCCTACAGGGGCGACCCGGCCCCGGCCCTGGCCGACTATGCCCGCATCGTGCGGGAGACGGTGGGCGATCTCGGCTGCCATCTGATGGTCGAGCCCGGCCGGTCGATCTGCGGCGATGCCGGCGTCCTATTGTCGCGGGTGATCTTCATCAAGCCGGGGCGGACGCGGAACTTCGTGATCCTCGACGCGGCGATGAACGACCTGATCCGGCCGGCGATGTACGAGGCCTGGCACGGCATCGTGCCGCTGCGCCAGCCGGCGGAAGGCGCGGCCGAGGCCGAATTCGACGTGGTCGGCCCGGTCTGCGAGAGCAGCGACACCTTTGCCAAGGCCCGCTCCCTGCCGCCCCTGGCCGCCGGCGACCTCGTCGCCTTCACCGGCGCCGGGGCCTATGGCGCGGTGATGGCCTCGACCTACAACACCCGGCCGCTGGTGCCGGAGGTGCTGGTCGACAAAGATCGGTTTGCCATCGTCAGAAAACGGCCCACATTTGAAGAGATGGTTGCCGGGGAGAGCCTGCCGCCCTGGGTGGCCCAGGCTGGACTGACGACGGAGGCGTAGGAGGAGAGGTGGCCCGCAGCCCGACGGAGGCCCCCAGGTCGACGGAGCCGGCCGAGCCGCGCGTCAAGATCGCGCTGGCATGGCTGGCTGCGGCCTGGGAGGCGGCATGGCGCGCCGCCTGGCCCGTCGCCACCGTGCTCGGCGCCTTCCTCGTCCTCGCCGGCTTCGACCTGCTGCCCGACCTGCCGGGTTGGCTGCATGCCCTGATCCTGGTCGCCTTCGCCGCGGCGCTGGTCGTCGCCAGCCGGCCGCTGTGGCGGCTGCGCCTCCCGAACGGGCTGGCGGCGCGGCGCCGGCTGGAGCGTGACAGCGGCATCGAGCACCGGCCGCTGACCGCCCTGCACGACACCCAGGCCACCGGCACCTCCGACCCGCTCAGCCGTGTGCTGTGGCAACGCCATCTGGCCCAGCGCGCCGCCCAGCTGCGCCTGCTCAGGCCCCGTCTGCCGCGGCCGCGCAACGCCGAGGCCGACCGCTTCGCCCTTCGCGGCCTGGTGGTGATCGGGCTGATCCTGGCCGCGGTCGCCGCCGGCGACGACTGGCGTGGGCGGCTCGGCCGGGCGTTCTCGCCCGGGCTGTTCGGCGCCACCGCCGCCACTGCGCCGCGGCTCGACCTGTTCGTCACCCCGCCCTCCTACACCGGCAGGCCGCCGATCTACCTCACCGCCGGACAGGTGGCCGTGCCCGGGGCGGGCCAGCCGGCGCCGGGTCCGATCGAGATCCCGGTCGGCAGCGCCCTGGTCGGCCGGGTCGCCGGCGGCGACGAGGCTCCCACCCTCAGCCTCGCCGGCAGCGACACCGCCTTCACCCCGATCGAGGGCGGCAACTACGAGCTGCAGGCCAAGGTCACCGGCGGCGACCGGCTGTCGGTCAGCCAGGACGGCACGGTGCTGGGCGACTGGCCGGTGAAGGTGGTGCCCGACGCGCCGCCGACCGTCGCCTTCGCCGATAAGCCGAAGCCGACCGAGCGCCAGGCGCTGCGGCTCGACGCCACCGCCGGCGACGATTACGGCATCGCCACCCTGACCGCGACCGTCACCCTGGCCCCGGGCGCCCCCGCGGTGCTGGACCAGACGCCGATGACCATCCCGCTCTCGGTGCCGGGCCGCTGGCCGCGCGAGGTCAAGACCACCTCCTACCAGGACCTGACGCCGCATGCCTGGGCCGGACAGGCGGCCGACATCGTGCTTACCGCCACCGACGCGGCGGGGCAGAGCACCAAGACGGCGCCCGAGCGGGTGACGCTGCCGGAGCGCGAATTTCACCACCCGGTGGCCCGGGCCATCATCGAGCAGCGCCGGATCCTGACCCTGCAGCCGGACCAGTCGGAAAGCGTGGCCGAGACGCTGGACATGCTGTCGCAGCGGCCGGACCGTTATTATGACGACCGGGTGGTGTTCCTGGCGCTGCGCACCGCCGCCCGGCGGCTGTTCTTCGCCGAGGACGCGAAGCCGCATGTCGCGCCGCTGCGCGACCTCTTGTGGGACACCGCGCTCCGGATCGAGGACGGCGACATGTCGCTGGCCGAGCGGTCGCTGCGCGAGGCGCAGCAGCGCTTGGCCGACGCGCTGGAGCGCAACGCCAGCGACGAGGAGATCAAGCAGCTCACCGACGAGTTGCGCCGGGCGATGGACCGCTACCTGCAGGCGATGGCCGAGCAGATGCGGGACAAGATGCAGCGCGGCGAGCTCAAGGAGATGCCGCTGCCGCCGGACGCGCAGATCATGGACCGGAAGCAGTTCCAGGACATGATCGACCGGATGCAGCAGCTGTCCGAATCCGGCGCCAAGGACCAGGCGCGGGAGCTGCTGTCCCAGATGCAGAACATGATGGAAAACCTGCAGATGGGGCAGATGAGCCAGCAGCAGGCCGAGGCGCAGCAGCGCGCCATGAACCTGCTGAAGGACCTGCAGAAGCTGACCAATGCGCAGCGCCAGCTGCTCGACCAGACCTTCCGTCAGCAGCAGGCCCAGGAGGGCGGCGAGGAGGGCGACCCGTCGCAGCAGCAGGGCACGCCGGAGCAGAACGCCCAGACCCAGGAGGCGCTGCGCCGGGCGCTGGGCGAGCTGATGCGCGAGCTCGGCGACATGAGCGGCGACATCCCGATGCCGCTCGGCCGGGCCGAGCGGGCGATGAAGCAGGCGGGCGAGGCCCTGGCACAAGGCGACCCCGGCGGCGCCGTGCCGTCGCAGACCGAGGCGCTGGACCAGCTGCAGCAGGGGCTGCAGGGCATGGCGCAGCAGATGATGGAGGCCATGGGCGCCCAGCCGGGCATGGTCGGCCGGGCCCAGAACGGGCAGATGTTCGAGAACCAGGATCCGCTGGGCCGGCCGATGACCAACAGCGGCGGCACCACCGACGGCGATGTCGGCCTGCCGACCAAGTTCGACACCGAGCGCGCCCGCGCCATTCTCGACGAGCTGCGCCAGCGGCTGAACGACCGCTCGCGCCCGCCGCCGGAACGGGATTATATCGAAAGGCTGCTGCGCCAATTCTGAGCGCGGCCATTCCCGCCAGGACGAGGACCATCGTGACGGCGATCACGCTCGAGACGATCCGCGACGCGCGCGCCCGCATCGCCCCCTATGTGCTGCGCACCCCGACCCTGCCGCGGGAGCTGCTGAGCAGCCTGCTCGGCCTGCCGGTGGTGACGAAGCTGGAGCTGCTGCAGCATGGCGGCTCGTTCAAGGCGCGCGGCGCCTTCAACGCCATGCTCAGCCTGGGCGAGGCCGAACACGCGGCCGGGGTGGTCGCGGTCTCCGGCGGCAACCACGCGCTCGGCGTCGCCTATGCCGCCCGCGTGCTGGGGCTGAACGCCACGCTGATCATGCCGAATGCGACGCCGGAGAACTATGTCGCCGGCACCCGCGCCGAGGGGGCGGAGGTGGTGCTGGTCTCCGACATCGCCGCCGCCTTCGCCGAGGCCGAGCGCCAGGCCGCCGCGGGCCGTACCCTGATCCATCCCTTCGACGACCCGCGGGTGATCTCCGGCCAGGGCACGATGGGGCTGGAGCTCCTGGAGGACGCGCCCGACACCACCGACATCATCGCCTCGATCGGCGGCGGCGGCATGATCTCCGGCGTCATCACCGCGGTGAAGGCGCTGCGGCCGGAGATCCGGATCTGGGGCGTCGAGACCGAAGGCGCCGACGCCATGAGCCAGGCCCTGGCCGCCGGCAAGCCTGTGCGCCTGCCGGCCATCACCTCGATCTCCACCACCCTCGGCGCGCCGTCGGTCTCCGAGCGCACCCTGGCGATCGTGCGCGACGCGGTGGAGGAGGTGCTGGTGGTGCCGGACGCCGAGGCGGTGCGCGGCGTGCAGGTCCTGGCCGAGCAGGCCAAGGTGGTGACCGAGCCCGCCGCCGGCTGCACCCTGGCCGCGGCGCTGCGGCTGAAGGACCGGCTGCCGCGCGACGCTCGGGTGGCGCTGATCCTGTGCGGCGGCAACGTCTCGCTGGCCGACATCGAACGCTGGCGAGCGCGGTTCGGCATCAGCTGATCGGTCCGGAGGCTCGCTACGGCGCGGTGCCGGTCTGCGCGCCGATCTCCAGCCGGGTGGCGGCGTCGGGCGCGGCCTCGACCGTCACCGCCACCTGCACCGACTCGTCCGGCGCCAGCGATTCGGTCGTCACCACCAGCGGCGTGCGCGCCACCACGGTGCGGCTGGCGTCCAGCAGGCGCACCTCGATCGGCGGCACCGGCCGGGTGATCAGCGCCCGGTTCTCGACCCGGCCGGTGACCACCACCTGCTCGACGCCGCTGCCGGCGACGCGCCGCACCTCCAGCTCCCGCAGCACCAGCCCGCGGCCGAGCGCGCCGGTCTCGACCGGCTGCGCCACCGGCACGCCGATGGTGTCGTACAGGCGGATCGCCGGCGGCCAGAAGCGGACGATCGAATCGCGGGCGAAATAGCCCACCCCGGCCAGGCCGCCGACCAGCAGCACCGCCAGCGCCAGGCCGACCGCCGGGCCGTCGCGCCGGCGCGGCGTGATCACCACCGGCAGGTTGGTGATATGCCCCGCGGCCGAGGGCGGAGTCGCCGCCCATGCCGCCGGGCCGACCAGCACCGGCTGCGGTTCGGGCGGCGGCGGCGCCGGCACCGGTTCGACCGCCGATTCGCGCCAAAGATGGCCACAGCGGGCGCATTTGACGCGCCGGCCGTCGGGGCCGATCGCCGCCGGATCGACGAGGTAACGGGTCGAACAGCTGGGGCAGGTGACGATCATGGCGCGTTATCGCATGCCGCTTTGCCGCTGCCTATATCATCCGAGGCGATTTTGTGAATGGCGCGAAGGAGTTGCGGAACCAGGCCGAAGGATGTCGCTCCGGGGCCGTGACGCGGCCGCATAATCTTGCCACGATCCGCCCCCTTCCTGTCCCGGCGCCGTGACCGCGGCCGTGGCGCAACAGCAGTTCGTTGATGTCGAGTACCGTTGACCCTCCCCCGAAGCCCCGGCCCTGGCGCCGCCGCCTGCGCCGGATACTGCTGCTGCTGATCGTGCTGGCGGCGGCCTGGGCGCTGGGGCTGGCCTGGTTTGTGGCCCAGGCCGGGCGCGGCGGCGAGGTCGACCCCGATCACACCGACGCCATCGTCGTGCTGACCGGCGGCAGCGAGCGGCTGCGCGCCGGGCTCGACCTGCTGGCGCGCGGCGTGGCCGAGCGGCTGCTGGTCAGCGGCGTGCACCGCGACGTCAGGCTGGAGGAGCTGTTCGCCCTGTCGCCGACCGATGATTCGCTGCGCTGCTGCGTCGATCTCGGCTATTCCGCCGCCGACACCATCGGCAACGCGCAGGAGGCGGCGACCTGGATGCGGGCGCATGGCTTCCGCAGCCTGCGCCTCGTCACCTCGAACTACCACATGCCGCGCAGCATGCTGGAGTTCCGCGCCGCGATGCCGGAGATCGAGATCAAGCGTCAGCCGGTCGACCCCGGGACGGTGCATCTCGACCGCTGGTGGGCCTGGCCCGGCACGGCGCGGCTGATCGTCTCCGAATACAACAAATTCCTGGTTGCGCTGGCGCGTGTCACCCTGGGCAGGATATAGGGCGTCATGACCATCCTGCGCTCAGCCCTCTTCAACCTGCTGTTCTTCGGCTGGACCACGCTGTGCTGCTTCGCCCTGCTGCCGGCGCTGTTCCTGCCGCACCGGGTGACCATGGCCTGGATCTTCGTCTGGCTGCGCGGCGTGCATTGGGTGGAGAAGACCATCCTCGGCATCGACTACCGCGTGGTCGGGCGCGAGAACCTGCCGGACGGCGCCTGCATCGTCGCCGCCAAGCACCAGTCGGCCTGGGAGACGCTGAAGCTGCACCTGCTGCTGCCCGACCCGGCGATCGTGCTGAAATCCGAGCTGCTGAAGGTGCCGGTCTGGGGCAAGTACCTGCTGAAGACCGGCATGATCCCGGTCGACCGTGGTGCCGGCAGCCGGGCGGTCCGCGCCATGATCGAGCATGCCAAGGTCCGGGTGGCGGAAGGCCGGCCGATTGCGATCTTCCCGCAGGGCACCCGCACCGCGCCCGGCACCTGGCGGCCCTACCGCATCGGCGTCGGCGCCCTGTATGAGGGCTTAAGCGTGCCGGTGGTGCCGATGGCCCTGAACTCCGGCGTGTTCTGGGGTCGCCGCGCCTTCCGCAAACGCCCCGGCACGATCACGGTCGAGTTCCTGCCGCCGATCCCGCCCGGCCTGCCGCGCGAGGAGATGATGCGGCGGTTGGAGGAGGAGCTGGAGACGGCGTCCGAGCGCCTGTCGGTCGCCGCCGGCGGCCCGCCGACGCCGCGCCCGGCCGGGGCGACGGCCACGGTCTGACCGCAGGTTGCGCAGCTTCCGTCCGCTCCTGCTCCTCGTCGCGGTCGCCGGCCTGTCGCTGCTCGCCGTGGCGCTGGTGCTGCGCCTGCCCGGCGCCGCCGCGCTGACCGGCAATGCCGACGTCCTCTATCTGCCGGCGCTGTTCGACGACCTGCATCGCGGCCTCGACGCCCTGCGCGGCTGGCACCTGACCCCCGGCCCCTATGTCTTCCCCGACATGCTGGTCTACGGCCTGGCCAATCTCGCGACCGGTGATTTCCGCCAGGCCCTGCCCGTCGCCGCGGCGCTGCAGTTCGGTCTTTACCTGTTGCTCGGCGCTGCCGTTCATCGCGCTGCCGGCGGTCGGTCGGCCGCCATGGCCGTGGCCGTCCTGGCCGTCGTTCTAGCGCTGCTCTTCGCCTTCGGCTGGGGGCTGGCCGGATTCTACGCGTTGAACTGGCTGATCTACCCCTTCGTCGTCACCTTCCATTTCGGCGCTATCCTGGTCGCGGCCGCGGTGCTGCTGCTGGTGCTGCGCCAGCTCGACCGGCCGGGCCCGTGGCTGTTGATCGGGCTGGCCGGGCTGATCCTGGCCGGGGTGCTGTCGGACAGCTTCGTCCTGCCCTATGCCGCCGCCCCGGCCCTGGCGCTGTCGCTGCTCTGTGCCCTGGCGCCGCGCAGCCGCGGGGCTGCCCTGGCGGCCGCGGCGGCGGTCGGCGCCGCGGCGCTGGCCGCTTTCTTGCTGCAGGGCTGGATCAACCCGCTGAACGGGGTCTATCGCGACCAGCTCGACCTCGGCATCGGCTACGGCCTGTTCCGGCTCGGCGGCGTGCTCTGGCGCGCGAACTGGGCGGAGCTGGCGGTCAATCTCGGCCTGATCGCCTTCGCCCTGCTGCCGGTGCTCCGCACGCTCGCGGTGCTGCGCGGCCTGACGGCCGGCGAGCGCGAAATAGGGCCCGCCGACCGGATCGCGGTGTTCGCAGCCGCGTCCTCGCTGGTCACGCTGCTGGCGGTGGTGCTGTTCGGCATCTTCCGCGACGACTCCTTCCTGCGCTATTTCCAGCCCTGGCTGTTCCTGACCGCGCTGTGGCTCGCCCATGTCGCCGCCGACCGGCTGCGGGTGCCAGCCTGGCCGGTGGGGACGGTGCTGACGGTCCTGCTGGCGGCCGCCGCCGCGCTCTGGGCCCGGCCGGCTCAGCTGGCGGCGCGGATCGAGCCGCCCACGACGCTGGCCTGTTTCCAGGGTCCCGCCGCCGGCCTCGCCGGCTACTGGTGGGCCAAGCCGCTGATGCTGCATTCCGGACGGCGAGTCCAGATCGTCCAGGTGGCGCGCAACGGTGCGCCCTATCATTGGATCATCAACCGGGACTGGGCCTGGCAGGAGCGGGCCGGCGGCGCCCCGCCCTTCGGCTTCATCCTGATGGACGGGCTGAACGCCCGCGCGGTGATCGCCCGCTACGGCATGCCGGACCGGGTGGAGCGCTGCGCCGGCATCCCGCTGTGGCGCTACGACGACCCCGACCGGCTGCGCCGCCCCCTGGCCGCCGCCACGCCGGTGACCCTACCGGATTAGCAGCCGTGTCGTCTGCGATGGCAGCCTCGGCTATGCTCGCAGTCCTTCTTGGGGGAGAAGACAGATGAATGCTGAAACGACCACGCCTGCCTGGCAGTCGATCGCCATTCTCGTCGGCCGGCTGATCTTCGCCGCGGTCTTCCTGATGGCTCTGGTCTTCAAGGTCATGGATATCGATGCCACCGCCGGCTATATCGCCATGGCGGGGTTTCCGGCGCCGCTCCTGCTGGCCTGGCTGGCCGCGATCTTCGAATGCGTCCTGGTGATCTGCTTCCTCACCGGGGCGTATTTCACGGAAGCGGCACTGCTTGCGGCGGTCTATGTCGTCTTCCTGGGCTTCGCCTTCCACGGCCCGTCGCACTGGGCCGGAAACCAGGCCGAGTTCGGCTTCTTCGTCGACCATTTCACCTTCCTGGCCGGGCTGCTCTTCGCCGCGGTGCACGGGCCCGGCCGGATCCTGGCGCTGCGCCGCTCGGCGTTCGGCCGGCCTTAGTCTTCAGGCCAGGCCGCCATCGCCCGGCGCACGATCTTCATCAGATCGTCGCGACCGGCCCCGTCCAGCGCCTGCACCGACAGGCCCTGGATGATGGCGCCGTAGAACCGCGCCAGCTCGTCCGGGTCGGTGCCGGGCGGCAGCTCGCCCTCCTCCAGGGCGCGGGCGAAGCGGGTGCGCAGGCGCGCCACCGTGTTGCCGCGCATCGACGTCACCATCGCCGCCGCCGGCCGGTTCTCCGGGGCGCAGGTCAGGACCGCGGTCGAGATCATGCAGCCGGGCGGGTGGGCCGGGTCGCTGAAGTCGCGGGCCGAACCCTCCAGGATCAGCCGTACCGCCTCGCGCGCCGTCGGCGCCGCCATCGCCCAGGGGGCGGCGCGCTGCGGATCGGCGCGATAGCGGTCCAGCGCCTCGCGGTATAGCCGCTCCTTCGACCCGAAGGCGCCGTACAGGCTGGGCGTGGTGATGCCCATCGCCGCGGTCAGGTCGGCGACCGACGCCCCCTCATAGCCCTGGC
Organism: Inquilinus sp. OTU3971; assembly: GCF_038440215.1. Classification (NCBI taxonomy): domain Bacteria; kingdom Pseudomonadati; phylum Pseudomonadota; class Alphaproteobacteria; order Rhodospirillales; family Rhodospirillaceae; genus Inquilinus; species Inquilinus sp. OTU3971. The sequence goes on from NZ_JASATH010000100.1 coordinate 12,020, forward strand.
GCCAGAACACCGGCAGCGCCCGATCCAGCGCCGCATCGCGGTCGAAGCCCCGGGGGCGGCCGCGGGATCGCGGCGGATCTGTTTTCATAGCGATCGATCTGAAAATCCGGTTGACGAACTCTCTGCGATCATATTTCGTAGCGATCCATCTGAAAATGGAGTCCTGCGATGACGCTCGTTCCGTTCGCCGCCGATCCCGTCCTGTCGCCGCGGATCGACGCCGTGGTCGACCGGGCGCTGGCGGAGAAGCGCATCGTCGGCACCGTGGTGCTGGTGGCGCGGGACGGCCGGCTGGTCTATCGCCGTGCCGCCGGCCTGGCCGACCGCGAGGCCGGCCGTGCGATGCGCGAGGACTCGGTGTTCCTCTACGCCTCGCTGACCAAGCCCATGGTCACCGTCGCCGCCCTGCGGCTGGTGGAGGAGGGGCGGATCGCCCTGGCCGACCCGGTGACGAAATACCTGCCGGACTTCCGCCCGAAACTGGCCGACGGCGGCGAGCCGGTGATCACCATCCACCACCTGCTGACCCACACCGCCGGCCTGATCTACGGCTTCACCGAGCCGGCGGACGGCCCCTATCACCGCGCCGGCGTGTCCGACGGGCTGGATGCGCCGGGCCGGTCCTTCGCCGAGAATCTGCGCCGCATTGCCTCGGCCCCGCTGGCCTTCGCTCCGGGCTCGGCCTGGGCCTATTCGGTGGCGCTCGACGTGCTCGGCGCGGCGCTGGAGCAGGCAGCGGGCGAGAGCTTGGCGGAGATCGTGCAAAGTCGCATTACCGGGCCGCTCGGGCTCAAGGATACCGGCTTCGCCCCGCCGGACCGGTCGCGCCTGGCCGCCGCCTATGCCGATGACGCGCCGGAGCCGGTGCGGATGGGCGAGCACTACATCACCCCCGCGCCGCGACCCTTCGCCGGGCTCAGCTACGCCCCCGGCCGCATCTTCGACCCGGCGTCTTACCCCTCCGGCGGCGCCGGCATGGCCGGCACGGCCGGCGACTTCCTGGTGTTCCTCGAAACCCTGCGTCGCGGCGGCGCGCCGATCCTCAAGCCGGAGACCGTGAAGGCCATGGCCACCAGCCAGATCCCGGGGCTGGCGATGCCGGACTCGCCGGGCACAACCTTCGGCTACGGCTTTGCGCTGGTGGCCGATCCGGCGGCGGCCGGGGTGCCGATGACCGCCGGCACCTGGCGCTGGGGCGGCGTTTACGGCCATTCCTGGTTCGTCGATCCGGCGAAGGGGCTGGCCGTGGTCGGCCTGACCAACACCGCGCTCGAGGGCATGAAGGGCGAATTCGTGACCGACCTGCGCGCCGCGATCTATGCCGGGCTGGAATAGCGGGATCCTGGGGCCTGCCACTGTCCCTGGTTGACCGAGCCTGACCGCACCCCCATCCTTTGGGGGTGCGTCTGTCTGCGGGAGGTCCGTCGTGGCCGAGCCGGGCGATATCGCGACCCAGATCTGGGACATGAAGTACCGGCTGAAGCAGCCGGACGGCACGGCTGTCGACCTGTCGGTCGAGGACAGCTGGCGCCGGGTCGCGACCGCCGTGGCCGCCGCCGAATCGGACCCGAAGCTGTGGGCCGAGCGCTTCCTCGGCATCCTGCGCGACCACCGCTATCTGCCGGCCGGCCGCATCCTGGCCGGCGCCGGCACCGGGCGCGACGTCACCCTGTTCAACTGCTTCGTCATGGGCACGGTGCCGGACAGCATGGCCGGCATCTTCGCCCATCTGCGCGAGGCGGCGCTGACGCTGCAGCAGGGCGGCGGCATCGGCTACGACTTCTCCACCATCCGGCCGAAGGGCGCGCCGGTGGCCGGCGTCGGGGCCGACGCCTCCGGCCCGCTGTCCTTCATGGATGTGTGGGACGCGATGTGCCGCACCATCATGTCCGCCGGCTCCCGCCGCGGCGCCATGATGGCCACGCTGCGCTGCGACCATCCCGACGTGGTCGACTTCATCGAGGCCAAGCGCACCCCCGGCCGGCTGCGCATGTTCAACCTCTCGGTCCTGGTCACCGATCCGTTCATGCAGGCGGTGGCGGAGGACGCGCCCTGGGACCTGGTGTTCGGCGGCCGCGTCTTCCGCACCCTGCCGGCGCGCGAGTTGTGGGACCGGATCATGCGCTCGACCTATGATTCGGCCGAGCCCGGCGTGATCTTCATCGACCGCATCAACGCGCAGAACAATCTCGCCTATTGCGAGACGATCCAGAGCACCAATCCCTGCGTTACCGCGGACACCTGGGTCCAGACCATGGACGGCCCCCGTATGGTCGGGGACCTGCTGGGCCGGCCGTTCGTCGCTCTGGTGAACGGGCAGCTGGCCTCTTCCGGGCCGGAAGGCTTCTTCCCGACCGGCCGCAAGCCGGTGCTGCGGCTGGAGACGGCGGAAGGCCATGTCTTGCGGCTGACGGCGGACCATCCGGTTCTGGTCGCGACCGAGGTGTCACGCTTCCGGATCGAGACCGAGTGGCGCAAAGCCGGCGAATTGCAGCCCGGCGATCGAGTCCGGCTGCACGATCACGGCGATAGTCTCGTCTGGCCCGGCTTCGGCTCGGAAGACGAGGGGTACCTCCTCGGGCTGCTGATCGGCGACGGCACGCTGAAATCCGACAAGGCCGTGCTCTCGGCCTGGCCGGGCGAGGCCGCGGTCAACGGCGACGACGCCCGTCCGGGCATTGCCGGGGTGATGGCGGCGGCGCTTGCGGCCGCCCGCTCGCTTCCGCACCGGGCCGATTTCGTCGGCTGGATGCGCGTCCCCGGCCGGGGCGAAAGGCGGCTCAGCCTCGCCGCGCTGCGCGACCTGGCGCTGTCGCTCGGCCTCGCACCCGGTCGCAAGACGATCACGCCGGCGGTCGAGCGTGCATCCTCGGCCTTCATCGTCGGCCTGCTGCGCGGCCTGTTCGATGCCGATGGATCGGTCCAGGGCACCCGGGAGAAGGGCGTCAGCATTCGCTTGGCGCAGAGCGACCTGGGCCTGCTGCGCGCGGTCCAGCGCATGCTGCTGCGGCTCGGCATCGCCTCGGCGATCTACGCCGACCGCCGCGCCGCCGGCCCGCGCCTGCTGCCCGACGGCAAGGGCGGGCGCCGCTCCTATGACTGCTCCGCCGACCACGAGCTCGTCATCGCCGGATCCAGCATGGCCCGGTTCGCCGCCCGGATCGGCTTCGCCGACACGGAGAAGCGGACAAGGCTCGACAGGATGCTGGCCGGCTACTGGCGGGTGCTCAATCGCGAGCGGTTCCTCGCCACTGTCCGGCGGCTGGAGCCGGGCGGGGAGGAGGAGGTCTACGATGTCCGGATTCCCGGCCCGAACGCCTTCGACGGCAACGGCCTGGTTCTGCACAATTGCGGCGAGCAACCCCTCCCCCCCTATGGCGCCTGCCTGCTCGGCTCGGTCAACCTGGCGAAGCTGGTGGTCGATCCGTTCACGCCCCGGGCCCGCTTCGACCACGAGGCGCTGGCGGAGATCGTGCCGGTTGCCATCCGGCTGATGGACAATGTCGTCGACGTCTCGCGCTTCCCGCTGCCGGAGCAGCAGGCCGAGGCCTGGGCCAAGCGGCGCATCGGCCTCGGCGTCACCGGCCTGGCCGACGCCTTCCTGATGCTGGGCGTGCGCTACGGCTCGCCCGAATCGGCGGCGCTGACCGAGGAGTGGCTGGGCGCGATCAAGCTGCACTCCTACCGCGCCTCGGCCGAGATCGCGGCGGAGAAGGGGGCGTTCCCGCTGTTCGACCGCGACCAGTTCCTGGCCGCGCCGGGCGTCGCCGAGCTGCCGGAGGAGATTCGCGACCTGATCGCCCGGCACGGCATCCGCAATGCCCTCCTGACCTCGATCGCCCCGACCGGCACCATCTCGCTGTTCGCCGGCAACGTCGCCTCGGGCATCGAGCCGGTTTTCGCCTGGACCCACACCCGCAACGTGCTGCTGCCCGACGGCAGCCGCCGCGCGGAGACGGTAGAGAATTACGCCTACCGCCTGTTCCGCGAGATCCATGGCGCCGACTCAGCCCTGCCGGACCATTTCGTCGACGCCCAGACGCTGGAGCCGGCCGACCATCTGGCGATCCAGGCGGCGGCGCAGAAGCACATCGACAGCTCCATCAGCAAGACCATCAACTGCCCCGAGGACCTGTCCTTCGACGCCTTCAAGAACATCTATGCCCAGGCCTATGCGCTGGGCTGCAAGGGCTGCACCACCTACCGGCCGAACCCGATCACCGGCGCGGTGCTGGAGGCCAAGCCCCAAATGGCGGAAAGGGGGGCGTCGCCGAAGGGAGCGGCCGACGCCCCCGGCCTCAGCCTGCCCGCGGCCCGGCCGGAGGTGCTGCCGGGCGAGACCTACAAGCTGCGCTGGCCGGACAGCGACCATGCCATCTACGTCACCCTCAACGACGAGGTGGTCGACGGTCGCCGGCGGCCGTTCGAGATCTTCATCAACTCGAAGAACATGGAGCACTACGCCTGGACCGTGGCGCTGACTCGGATGATCAGCGCCGTGTTCCGCCGCGGCGGCGACGTCGCCTTCGTGGTCGAGGAGCTGAAGGCCGTGTTCGACCCGCGCGGCGGCCAGTGGATGGGCGGCCGCTACGTGCCGTCGCTGCTGGCCGCGATCGGCGAGACGATCGAGCGGCACATGGTGGCGACCGGCTTCCTGGCGAAGCCGGAGGGCATCGTGCCGGAGGTGGCGGTCGAGGTTACGGCCGAGCCGGTGGGTAACCCGGGCCGGCCGCCGGGCCGGTCCTGCCCGAAATGCGGCCACCCGACCCTGATCCGGCAGGAGGGCTGCGACACCTGCCTGAACTGCGGCTATTCGCGCTGCGGTTAGGCCGGCTCCGCCGCCTCCGCCACTCGTTCCGCCAGCGCGAACAGGGCGCCGTCGCGGATGCCCAACTCGCGCAGATGCTCGACCGTGTTCAGCAGGTAGTCGCGGTTCGGCCCGCTGCTGCCGATGCCGGTGCGGATCATCGCCAGCGTCTCCTCCGGACCCAGCGCGCCGCGGTACTGATGGTGGCGGCGATCGGCCAGGAAGCAGCAGGCGGTGACCGGGCCCGAGGGCAGCCGGATCTGCTTCAGGCTCGGGCGGTAGACGCCGGTCACCATCTCGCGTTCCCAGAGATAGGCGACCACCTCCTGCACATACTCCGGCGCCACCTTGAAGGCCATGCCGCGGCACGAGCCGCCGCGGTCGAGGCCCAGCACCAGCCCTGGCCGTTCCGGCGTGCCGCGGTAGCGGTGGGAGAGGACGCAGAAGCGGCGGTGATAGCCGTGCAGCACCGCTGGCTGCCGCTCGAGATGCAGGAAGCCCGGATTCCACATCAGCGAACCGTAGCCGAACACCCAGAGCGACTCGCCCGGGATCAGCGGCAGGTTCGGCGTCTTCCAATCGTGATGACCATCGGCCATCCGCAAGATGTAGCGTGTTGCAGGTGCGAAGGGGAGGGGCGTCGTGTCGCGTTCCGCTGGTTCGGCTTGACTCCGAGGCCCGGTCGCGGCCACGTGCCCTCCTCGCGCCACCATCCGGGACCGCCATGCGTCGCCGCCGTATCGTCGTCGTTCCCACCACCCTCGTCGCCCTGCTCGCCGCCGGCTGGACCGGCGGCTGGTACTGGGCCGCGGGCAAGGTCGAGGCCCAGGCGCAGGCCTTCGCCGCCAATCCGCCGCCCGGGGTCACGGTCGATCCTGGCACGCTGAGCGTCGAGGGCTTCCCGCTGGCCTTCACCGTCGAATCGCAGGCGCCCAGCCTGCGCCGGATCGACGGGCTGACCTGGAACGCCGCCGGGGTGGTCGCCACCGCCAAGCCGTGGACCCTGCCCGAGGTCGGCTTCACCATCGCGCCGCCGCAGCGCATCACCCTGCCGGGAAGCCCGGCCCTGACCGCTGACGTCAAGGGCTCGGGCAGCGGCAGCGCCCGCATCGGCAGCGACGGCAAGCCGAATCGGGTGCTGCTGACCCTGTCCCAGGTCGAGCTGACCGGCGGGCTGCTGCAGGCGCCGCTGCCGATCGCCCGGATCAATGGCTCGGTCGATCGGGCGCCGGAGGAGGCCGGGGCCGGCGCCGCCGCCTCGCTCGACATCGAGGGGCTGGAGACGCCGGATCTCGGCCTGGAAGCGATGGGCCGGCGGGTCGACATGGTGGCTGCGCGGCTGACGGTGCTGGGCCCGCTGCCGAAGGCCGCGACCGTGCCGGAGCTGACCGCATGGCGGGCGGCCGGCGGCAAGCTCAGGGTCGACAAGCTGGCGCTGCGCTGGGGGCCGCTCGTGATCGACGCCGACGGCACGCTCGACCTCGACGACAAGCTGCAGCCCCAGGGCACGCTGACGGCGAAGATCCGCGGCTACGGTGCGGTGATCGAGGATCTGCAGAAGGCCGGCGTGGTGAAGGATCGGGATGCCGGCTTCGCCAAGGTCGGGCTCGACCTGATGGCCGGCCAGCCGGCGGCGGACGGCACCCGCACCGTCACCGCCCCGATCACGATCGAGAAGGGCAAGGTCTCCTTCGGCCCGCTGCAGGTGGCGAAGCTGCCGGAGATCCGCTGGCAGCAGTGACCGGTTGGGTTCGCGGACGCGAACCCAACCTACGAGGCCCTCAGTCCTCTTCCTTGGTCAGGCGCGCCGCCTTCTCCGGTTCCATCTCCTCCTGATGGGCGTCGACGACGCCGCGGCGGATGGCGCGGGTGCGGGTGAACCAGGATTGCAGCGTGTCGCCCTCGCCGCGGCGGATGGCGCGCTGCAGCCGCACCAGATCCTCGGTGAACTGCTGCAGCACCTCCAGCACCGCGTCCTTGTTGGTCAGGAACACGTCGCGCCACATCACCGGGTCGGAGCCGGCGATGCGGGTGAAGTCGCGGAAGCCGCCGGCGGAGAAGCGGATTACCTCGGCCTGGGTCGCCTCCTCCATGTCCGAGGCGGTGCCGACGATGGTGTAGGCGATCAGATGCGGGATGTGCGAGGTGATGGCCAGCACCCGGTCATGGTGCTCGGCGGTCATCTTCTCGACCATCATGCCCATGCCGCGCCACAACGCCTCGACCTTGGCCACCGCCGCGGGGTCGACGCCCGGCTCCGGCGTCAGCACGCACCAGCGGTCGATGAACAGCTCGGCGAAGCCGGCGGATGGGCCGGAATGCTCGGTGCCGGCGATCGGGTGCCCGGGCACCAGATGCACCCCGGCCGGCAGATAGGGCGCGATGGTCTTCGCCACCATGCCCTTGACCGAGCCGACATCGGTGACCACGGCGCCGGGTGCCAGGGCTGGGGCGATGGCCTTGGCCAGCTGTTCATAGGCGCCCATCGGGGCGCAGATCATCACCGCATCGGCGCCGGCCACGGCGACCGCCGGGTCGGCCTCGACCCGGTCGAGGAAGCCCAGCGCCATCGCCTCGTCGCGGGTCTCCTGGCGCCGGGCATGGCCGACGATCTCGCCGGCCAGCCCGTGCTTGCCGGCGGCGCGCGCGACGGAAGACCCGATCAGGCCGATGCCCAGCAGCGCCAGGCGCCGGAAGATCGGCGCCGCCGCAGCTTCGGTCGCCGGCGCCGTCATCGGCCGCGCAGATGCTCGGCCAGCGCCGCCACCACCGCCCGCATCTCCTGCTCGGTGCCGATGGTGATGCGCAGGCAGCTGGGCAGGCCGTAGCCGCCCATCTGGCGCACCAGGATACCGGTGTCCTTCAAATGCAGCCGGGCCGCCTCGGCGTCGCGGTCGCCGAAATCGACCAGCAGGAAGTTGCCGGCCGAGGGCAGCGGCGACAGGCCGAGCTTCTCCAGCTCGGCCGCGATCCAGCGCCGCCATTCGGCATTGTGGGCGCGGCTCTTCTCGATGAATGCCTCGTCGGCCAGCGCGGCCACGCCCGCGGCCTGGGCCGCGGCGCTGACATTGAACGGCCCGCGGGCGCGGTTCAGCACGTCGGTGATCCCGGCCGAGGCATAGGCCCAGCCCAGCCGCAGCGCGCCCAGACCGTAGATCTTCGAGAAGGTGCGCAGCATGACGACGTTCCCGGCCCGGTCGACCAGCTCGGCGCCGGGGCTGTAGGCCGGATCGTCGATGTATTCGGCATAGGCGGCGTCCAGCGCCAGGATCACGTCCGGCGGCAGGGCGGCGTGCAGCCGCTCGACCTCGGCCTTGGGCAGCAGGTAGCCGGTCGGGTTGTTCGGATTGGCCAGGAACACGATGCGGGTGCGCGGCGTCACATGCGCCAGCAGCGCGTCGACATCGGTCTTCCGATCCGCCTCGGGTGCGGCCACCGGCGTGGCCCCGACCGCCTTGGCCGCGATCGGGTACATCAGGAAGCCGTGGCGGCTGTACAGCACCTCGTCGCCCGGCCCGGCATAGCTCTTGGCCAAGAGGGCGATCAACTCGTCCGACCCGGCGCCGGCGACGATGCGCTCCGCATCCAGGCCGAAACGGGCGGCCAGGGCCTGGCGCAGGGCGCTGCAGCCGCCGTCGGGATAGCGGTGGATCTCGCCGCCCAGCTCGCGATAGGCCGCGGTCGCCATCGGGCTCGGGCCGAAGGCGCCCTCGTTCGAGGCCAGCCGGATCGGCCGGCCCAGCTGCGGATGCGGCACCGCCTTGGCCTCGCCGCCGACATAGGGGTCGATGTCGAGCAGCCCCGGACGCGGGCGCGGGGCTTGGATGGTCGTCATGGCTTAGCTCCGGCGGCCGATGGCGATCGGGGTGGCGAAGCCGCCGATCAGGCGGATGCGGGGGGCCAGCTCGTCCAGCCGCCCGGCCAGGGTGCCGAGCCTGGGGTCGCCGACGGCGACGAAGCCCGCCACGTCGACCAGGTGGACGGCGGAATCTTCGGCGCTGCGGGCCGGCCGGGTCCAGAACGCCACCGGTGGCAGCCCGGCGGCCTCGAAGATCTGCTTCAGCCGGCTGCGGCTGATGTCGCCGGTGACCTCGACCGCGACCAGGGCGTGGTCGTCGCCGGTCGGCTCGGAGTGGATCTGGGCGACGGCCAGGGCCATCGGCTCGTCGCGGTGCCGCTCGGTGACGACGAAGGGCAGGGTGCCGACGATCCGAGGCGTGCGCGGGTCGTCCGACAGCAGCGTCTGCCACCAGGGGTCGGTGTCGGACTCGACCGGCCACGGCACCACTGCCACGGCGGCGCTGCCGTCATAGACGGCGCGGATCGCCTGCATCGGCCCGGCCACCGCGGTGGTCGGGGTGTGGCTGCCGTAATGGTCGCGCGCCAGGTCCCACAACTCGCCCCGGGCCTCGGGCGCATGCACGGCGATGGCGAAGGGGGCCTGCATGCGGGTGCAGCCGGCGATCAGCTCGCGCCAGATCCGGGTCAGCTCCGGCAGCGGGAAGCCGCCGCTGTGCCGTTCCGCCAGCCGGCGCAGGATCGCGGCCTCGCGGCCCGGCCGTATCGCCAGCGGATCGCCGTTCTTGGCGGCGGCGATGTCATGCACCACCCCGGCCCGCTGCATGATCAGGTCATGCAGCGCTTCATCGATCTCGTCGATCCGCTGGCGCAACGAGTCGAGCGTCTGGGGGGTGTCTGGCATCGTCTGAAGCGGGCTGGAACCTGCCGGGTCGAGGGCGATCAGATGTAGAACGGGCAGGGGGCGAAAGCAAAGGAAACATCTGGGGTTTTACGCATCGCGGAGGTGCACTTTCGCAGATCCGGGATCGACGCGCAGCAACCCGGGACTGCAACCGTCCCGTTCCGATTTCCCAGCCCGCCTAGCCCGGCTGTTCCTCGCCCTCGCGCCGCACGCCCAGGGCCGGCTGCGCCGCCCCGACCGGCACCAGCACCGGCCGGCGGGCGCGGATCTTCTTGCCGCGCGACAGCTGGTAGATCTGTTTCGACGCCTCGATCATCACCGTGCCGGCGACGCGCTGGAACCAGCGGGCGCCGACCTCCTCCCACACCGGGGCGGTGGACAGGAGGAAGCGCGACCGGGTCGGCGGCAGCCACAAGGCGCGGGCCACCCGCTCCGGCACGAACTGGTGCTGGCGCAGCACCTGGCTCAGCTGGTTGGAGGAATAGGGCTTGCCATGGCCGAACGGGGTGCGGTCGGACCGGGCCCACAGGCTGCGCCGGTTCGGCACCACCACCAGCAGCCGGCCGCTGCCGTTCAGCACGCGCCAGATCTCGCGCATCAGCTCGCCCAGCTGCTCGGTGGCCTCCAGCCCGTGCACCAGCAGCACCCGGTCGACCGACATGTCGGGCAACGGCAGCTCGGTCTCCTCGCTCAGCGCCACCAGGCCGCGGCCGTCCGGCGGCCAATGGGCCACGCCCTGCTCGGCCGGCATGCAGGCGATCACCCGCTCGGCCTCGCCCAGGAACGGCCGCAGGAACGGCGTGGCATAGCCGAGGCCGAGGATGATCTGGCCTTGCGTGTCCGGCCACAGCATGCGGATCTGCCGGCGCACCATGCGGCGCACCACCAGGCCCAGGCTGGTCTCGTAGAATTCACGCAGATCGATGACGTCGCTGTACATCCGCCCGTCGTCCTATGGGCATGGTCACGATAGGATAACGCATCGATGGCAGGTTTGAGCCATCACGAATCCGGCTGCCACAACAGGATATTTCAGGAGTCGCTTCATGGCCCGCAAGACCGAGCCTCGTGGAATCGACCCGGAGCGCCTGAAGCAGGCCGCCCGCGAGGCCGCGGACCTCTATCTCGACCATCCGAACGTGACCTCGGTCGGCATCGGCCGGAAGATCGAGGGCGGCAAGCCGACCGGCGAGCTGTGCATCCAGTTCACCGTCGGCCGCAAGGTCGCGCCCCAGGCGCTGGTGGATGAGGGCATCCCGCCGCTGCCGAAGAGTATCACGGTCGACGGCGTCACGATCCCGACCGACGTGGTCGAGCGCCGCTACAAGCCGTCCTGGCAGCTGGTGCCGCAGGTGATCAAGGACCAGCGCAAGCTGCGCCACGATCCGCTGCTGCCCGGCATCAGCGTCAGCCATCCCGCGGGCACGGCCGGCACGCTCGGCTGCATCGTCTACGACCGGCACGAGGGGCGGCCGCACATCCTGTCGAACTGGCATGTGCTGCACGGCGAGCAGGGCCGGCTGGGCGACACCATCGTCCAGCCCGGGCCGTTCGACGACAACCGGGTCGAGAGCAACGGCTGCGGCGTGCTGGTGCGCAGCCATCTCGGCCTCGCCGGCGACTGCGCGATCGCCCGGATCGAAGGCCGCGGCATCGACCCGAAGATCCTCGATCTCGGCGTCCGGGTCGCCCGGCTCGGCCGGCCAGAGCTCGGCGACCGGGTGGTGAAGTCCGGCCGCACCACCGGCGTCACCTGGGGCATCGTCACCCGGATCGAGACCACGGTGAAGCTGTCCTATGGCGACGGGGTCGGCGCCAAGCGCATCGGCGGCTTCGAGATCGGCCCCGACCCCGACCGTCCGGCGGCGGAGAACGAGATCAGCAAGGGCGGCGATTCCGGCTCGGTCTGGCTCGGCCTCGACGGCAAGGGCAACCCGACCGACGTCATGCTCGGCCTGCATTTCGGCGGCGAAGCCGACGGCGCCGACGCCAGCGAGGGCGACTTCGCGCTGGCCTGCACCGCCGACGCCGTGTTCAAGAAGCTGGAGATCGAGCCGGTGCCGCCGGAGCTGGCGCAGGCCGTGCCGGCCGCCACGGGCGGCGGCTTCGACCCGCAGTTCCTGGCCGGCAAGTCCGTGCCGCTGCCGGCGATGTCGCGGGCGCAGGAGACGGATGCGGCCAAGGTCGGCGGCTCACCCGTCATCCGCCACACCCATTTCTCGCTGGTGCTCAGCAAGTCGCGCCGCCTGGCCCGCTGGGTCGCCTGGAACGTCGATGGCGGCCAGATCCGGCTGCTCAGCCGCAGCGGGCTGAAGTTCACGGTCGACCCGCTGGTCGACGCGAAATGGCAGACCGGCGATGCGCTCTACGCCTCAAACCGCCTCGACCGCGGCCATATCGCCCGGCGCCAGGACCTGGTCTGGGGCCCGCCGGAGGAGGCGGCGCGGGCGAACCGTGACTCCTTCTACTTCACCAACATCGCACCGCAGCACGAGGCCTACAACCAGTCCGGGCTGAACGGGCTCTGGGGCCTGCTGGAGAACGCGATCCTGGAGGAGGTGGAGGTCGAGCAGCTGCGCGTCTCGGTGCTGGGCGGCCCGGTGTTTCGCGACGACGATCCGGTCTATCGCGACACCGCCATCCCGCGCGATTTCTGGAAGATCGTCGCCTATGTCGAGGCTGGGGCGCTGAAGGCCAAGGCCTTCCTGCTGACCCAGGAGGACCTCCTGAACCGGATCGAGGCGCTGGGGCTGGAGCAATTCCGGCTGTACCAGCTGCCGATCGCCGAGCTGGAGAGCCGCACCGGGCTCGATTTCGGCGACCTCAAGGCCGCCGACGACCGGGCGGAACCGGTCCGCCCGCGGCGCGGCCGCCGCGGCATGGCCGAATCCGTGCCGCGGGTGACGCTGATCGAAAGCCTGGCCGACATCGAGCTCTGATCGCCGCCGGATACGGTTAGAGCAGTTTGCCTCTCCCGCCTGGCGGGAGAGGTCGGGCTCGCGCAGCGAGACCGGGTGAGGGTTGGCCCGGGCCTCGACAAAATCCCCTCACCCGGAGCCGCTTCGCGTCTCCGACCTCTCCCGTAAACGGGAGAGGCAACAGGGTGGCGCTCACCCGATCGCCCACCTCACTGCCGCGGCGGGGTCGCCGAGCGGGTCGGGAGCGGCTATGCTGTCCCGACCCGCTTCGATCCCCGGTCCAGGAGGACGCATGGCCTCGCTTCGCGTCACGCTGATCCCCGTCCTGAAGGACAATTACGCCTATCTGCTGGAGGATGATTCGACCGGCATGGTCGGCGTGGTCGACCCCGGCGAGGCCGACCCGGTGGCGGCGAAGCTGGAGGCCAAGGGCGGCCGGCTGGACTGGATCCTGAACACCCACCATCACGGCGACCATGTCGGCGGCAACCACGAGCTGGCGAAGCGCTACGGCGCGTCGATCGTCGGGCCGGCGGCGGAATCGGCGCGCATCCCCGACCTCGACCGCGGCGTGGCCGAGGGCGACCACGTCATGGTCGGTGCTGCGCGGGGGTCGGTGCTCGAAGTCCCCGGCCACACTGCCGGCCACATCGCCTTCTGGTTCGAGGATGCCGGCGTGCTGTTCTGCGGCGACACGCTGTTCGCGCTCGGCTGCGGCCGGCTGCTGGAGGGCACGCCCGAGCAGATGTGGTCCAGCCTCATGAAGCTGCGGGCGCTGCCGGACACCACCCGGATCTATTGCGGCCACGAATACACCCAGTCGAACGCCCGGTTCGCGCTGACGGTCGACGGCGCCAACCCGGTGCTGCAGGCCTATGCCGAGGATGTCGACGACGCCCGCGAGAGCGGCGCCGCCACCATCCCGGCCCAGCTCGGCCGCGAGAAGCTGGCCAACCCCTTCCTGCGCGCCGACAAGCCGGAGCTGCAGGTCGCGATCGGCATGGCCGGGGCCGACCCGGTCGCCGTCTTCGCCGAGATCCGCGGCCGCAAGGACCGGTTCTGACCGAAGATGGCAACCGAGGAGGGTTTGTCTCAGGTCCGTATTCTATTTTCTTGTCATCCCCGGGCTTGACCCACGGCTGTCCGGTTGAGCTTTTCGGGTTGTAGCTCAAGGCACTAAAGTTGAGATCGGCGGTTCCATCCACACCCCCAAACGCCTGACCGGACGGCAGTGGGCTTGACCCGGCCATCCGGAGGGTGTCGATAGTCCGTGGATGCCCGGGTCGAGCCCGGGCATGACAGTTTTGGGTTGGTTGTCGTTCGATCGAGTCAGGGACCGCCATGAAGCTCCTCTACAGCCCGTTCTCGCCCTTCGCCCGCAAGGTCCGCATCGTCGCCCACGAGACCGGCCTGCAGGACCGGATCGAGGTGGTGCCGACCAGCACCGAGGACCCGGCCAGCGGCCTGTCGGCGCGCAACCCGCTGAACAAGATCCCGGTCTTGGAGACCGAGTTCGGCCCGCTCTACGACAGCCCGGTGATCTGCGAGTATCTCGACTCGCTGCATGACGGGGAGAAGCTGGTCCCGGCTGCGGGGGCGGACCGCTGGCGCGCCCTGCGCTGGGAAGCCCTGGCCGACGGCCTGATGGATGCGGCCCTCCTGATCCGCTACGAGATCACGCTGCGCCCGGCCGAGAAGCAGCACGAGCCCTGGGTCGAGCGGCAGAAGGCCAAGATCCGGAAGTCGCTCGACCAGATGGAGGCCGATGCGGCGGAGCTCGACGGGCCGCTGACCATCGGCACGATCGGCGCCGCCAGCGCCCTCGGCTATCTCGACCTGCGCTTCGCCGACTGGGGCTGGCGCGAGACCCATCCGCGCCTCGCTGCCTGGCATGCGGCCTTCGCCGAGCGGCCGTCCTACATCGCGACGATCGCCCAGGCATGAGTGCGCCGACGCCGGACGCCATCATTGCCAGGCTGGGCATGACGCCGCACCCGGAGGGCGGTCATTATGTCGAGCTGTGGCGCGACCCGCCGCCTGCGGGCGGTCGCGGCCGGGCCTCGCTGATCCACTTCCTGCTGCGGGCCGGTGAGGTGTCGCATTGGCACGCGGTCGACGCGCCGGAGATCTGGATCTGGCAGGCCGGCGCGCCGCTGGAGCTGTCGATCGCCGAGACCGGCCGGGCGGGCGAGGTGCTACGCCTCGGCCCCGATCTCCTGGCCGGCGACCGCTTTCAGGGGGTGGTGCCGGAGGGGCACTGGCAGGCGGCCCGCAGCCTCGGCGACTGGACCCTGGTCAGCTGCGTCGTCGCCCCGGCCTTCCGCTTCGAAGGCTTCACCCTGGCCCCACCGGATTGGCGCCCGGAGCTGGGGTAGGGTCAAGAAAAGACCTGGCTTTTTGCGTTGCCTCTCCCGCGTGGCGGGAGAGGTCGACAGCGCGCAGCGCTGGCGGGTGAGGGCTGGCACCGGCCTCGATAAAGAGCCCTCATCCGGAGCCGCTTCGCGTCTCCGACCTCTCCCGTAAACGGGAGAGGCAACACGTCGATCCGGTTGGTAATTCCTCCAATTGCAAAGGCTTTCATTCCCCGCCTCTGCTAAGACATCCGCATCGCTGCCGCCCGCGGATCGTCCATGACCAGCCTCGCCCTCGGCGCCGACCGGATCGGAGTCGGCATCGCCTGCGCCGTCGCCGGCTTCGCCTGCTTCTCGGCCGGCGACGCCGTCTCGAAATGGCTGATCGGCAGTCGCGGCATCTCGGCCTTCGAGCTGTTCTTCTTCTTCGGCCTGTTCGCCCTGCCCGTGGCCGCGGCCCATGCCGTGCGGTCGGGCGGCTGGGACCGGCTGCGGCCGCGCCTGCCCGGCCATACGCTGCTGCGCAGCGCCCTGATCACCGCGTCGGCCATCTCCGCCGCCTGGGCCTTCGGCCGACTGCCGCTGGCCGATGTCTATGCCCTGCTGTTCGCCGCGCCGATCCTGGTCACCGCGCTGTCGGTGCCGTTCCTGGGCGAGGCGGTCGGGCGGCATCGCTGGGCGGCGGTGATCGTCGGCTTCCTCGGCATCCTGGTGATGCTGCGGCCGGGGCTGGTGGCGTTCGACCCCGGCCATGCCGCGGCGCTGGCCTCGCCGCTGTTCTTCTCGGTCGCCCTGATCGTCTCGCGCCGGATCGGCCGGCGCGAGAGCGACGCCGCCCAGCTGGCCACCCTGTTCCTGGCCATGGTGCTGGGTGGCGGCGCCGTCCTGCCCTTCATCTGGGTCACGCCCGACGCGCTGGGCCTGCTCGGCCTCGCCGCCGGCGGCGTGCTCAGCGCCGCCGGGCACATCCTGCTGATCCGGGCACTGCATTCGGCCCCGCCCAGCGCGGTGACGCCATTCCAGTACAGCCAGATGATCTGGGGCGTGCTGTATGGGCTGGTGCTGTTCGGCGACACGGTCGACACGGTCACCATGGCCGGCGCCGCGGTCGTGATCGGCAGCGGCCTCTACATCCTGTGGCGCGAGACCCGCCGCCGCTCCGGCGCCGTGCTCGACCTCGGCTAGCTTGCCGCCGGACCCAGGCGGAATCGGGCCTATTCTGCTGTAAACACATTGTGCAATTGTATTAATCGGCGGCTGCGTTCATGCTATGTTCCATGAACAAGGCGCAGACCGATCCGATGCCGGACAGCCCGGCCGCTCCGC
>NZ_JASATH010000101.1:0-27785 GCF_038440215.1 Inquilinus sp. OTU3971
GAGGCGCAGGTCCTGATCCGTGGCCTGTGGACGCTGAGACATTGTTCGACCCTATCACTGCTGGATGACAAACAGGCGGCGTCGCAGATCGTTCGACGTTCGACGTTCGACTCAGGGTAACGGCGCTGTCCGACCTGGCCACGAACTCAGTGCGACATCAGGACGGGCACCGTCATGGACTTGAGCATAGCCTGCGACACGCCACCAAAGATCACTTCGTGCAGACGGATATGGCCATAACAGCCCATGACCAGGAGGTCGGAGTCGTTCTCGGCGAGGAAGTTCAGGATCTCCGACGCCGGATCCAGGACCTTCTCCCGAGCGACGACGTTCGCCGTCACCCCATGAGCCGCCAGGTGCCGGGCGATGTCGAGGCCGGGGACCCGGTCGGCCCGATGATGGTCGACCGCCAGAACGTCGACCCTCTGGGCCTTCACGAGGACCGGCATCGCATCCGAGACCGCCCGCGCCGCCTCGCGGCTCGCGTTCCACGCGACCGCCACGCGCTCGCCGATCGCGCCTCGAACTCCGATGAACGGGATGACCATGACCGGACGGCCGCTGCCCAATGCGAGTTCCGCGGGAAGTCCGAACGGCGGATAGTCATGGCTGGGATTGGTCTGGTCGACGACGATCACATCCGCGTAGCGCCCGTTGAACCCGATGCTCTCCACCATGATGCCGCGCTCGGCGCGCCATTCCGATCTGTCGGTGTAGCCGTATCGATCAACTGTCTTGTCGAAGCGGGACCTGGTGGCCGCCAGCTCTGCCGCCGCCGCATTTTCCAACGCCGCGATCACCGAAGGCGGAATGGGTTCGATGCCGCACATGCCGACATAGGCGTAGTTCTGAACGCCGAGTCCGATCAGTCGCGCGTCGTGACGGCGGGCGAACCCGATCGCGGCGGCGAGCGCCGGCGTCTCGGTGGTGCCTACATGAACGAGAACGTCTTTGTAGGGCATCGTCTCAGCCTTTCCTGGATCGCATGGCGCTGGCCTTGCATCGGGATGGTCAGCGAACGACGTCGCCGGGACATTGATCCTGATCAAGTGCGAAGCGGGCCTTCGGCGTTCTTCAGATCAGGACGATGGCATTTGCCTGTGCTGCCGGGCCTCGCACGAATACGGAAGGCTCGGATAATGCCGACCTCCACCGGCGGTTCAGATCTGAGGTTTTGAGCGTGGGAGCTGGCAGACGACATGGCGCGACCGAAGTCGGTTGAAGCGGGGGAGTGCCCGCTCCCTCAGCCGGGGTTGGACTTCGCCGAGCGAGGCAGGTTCTTGCGACCGCTCCTGGACAAGCGCAGCATGGCTTGCCGTTCATCCGAAGCGTCGTGTGCACGCCGCTGCGAACGTGAATGAGGAGGGCCGAATGCGGATTGGCGCGTTCATCGGTGCTGCGTCGGCAACGATAGCGCTTACGCCATCTCTCGCCGGAGCGGTCGGCGACGGCGCGAGAGGACGAGCCATCGTCGAGACGTGGTGCACCTCCTGCCATGCTCCCGATCGTGCCCGGACCGCGGCGGACGCGGCGCCCTCGCTTTCGGAGATCCGACACCGGCCTGATCTCACACCGGATGGCCTGCGGACGTGGCTGGCTGATCCACATCCTCCAATGCCGAATCTGAACCTCACTCCCCAGGAGATCGAGGATCTGGTCGCCTATCTCCGACGATCGGAATAACCGACTCTGTCCCTCTCGATGCCGATCGCCTGAACTGCGTCTGGGGATTTCCATAGACGACCGGTGACGCTCGCAACGACAACACGCCCCATCCCGTCGACCTGGTTCATGCCCACGACATCGTCAGAGTTTGCCAGGAACTCCGACTGGCCCCGCCCGGGATCAAAAAAGCACGGCGGCAGGGAAGCGGCTCCCGTGCAGTTTGTATGCTACTTCAGTGCGGTTTCGCGCCTGCAACTTCTTCATGATGTTGCGAACGTGCACCTTCACAGTGCTCTCGCTGAGATTCAGCTCATAGGCGATGATCTTGTTCGCCTTGCCCCTGGACAGCGCGGCGGCGATCGCTGCCTGGCGTTCGGTGAGCAGCTGCTGGACAGAACCGGCATCTGGCGATGCTTTCCCTGCCTCCCGCCGAGAAGCAAGCAGCATACTGGCTGGCACAAACACACCACCAGCCCGGACCAGAGAGATCGCTCCAATGGCGACAGGAAGGCCGACGCTGGTCGGAATATACCCGCGGGCGCCGTATTCGATAATTCTAGCAACCTGGGATGACGTCTCGATCTCTCCCACCACAATCATTGGGATCTCTGGAAAGTCGTGGCTCAAATTTTGAAGGTCTTCGGCCAGACCGGGATCGGCCGCATCAGCCGTTCCAATCACGAGAAGGATGGCTGCGGTGCCCGAGGTGCCTCGAGCGTCATTGCGCCAGGCCCTGACATCGGCATAAGCCTCGCCCCGAAACTCATCTCCTTCGGCATGGAGCGCCAGTTTCAGAACCTCTCCGGTGAGGGAACGGGGATCGATGATGGCGATCCGCTGCCGCGGAGCCGGGACCTCCGCAGAGGCAGCTGATAACGATGCCGGGCCTTCGGGGATTGTCGAGGTATCGGTCTCGTGAACCCGGCCGGGGTTTGCTCGCTCCTCCTCAGCCGCGACGATTTCAGATTCTGGAATGCTCATCGCTCTATACGCGATCATAATTTCCCCTTGCCGGTCATCGCGGTTAACGAGACCAGAGCGGCTGGATGTTCAAGTTTGTCTAAAATTCAACATAAACGGACTGAGCGCAGCCAATTTGATCTGGATCAAAGAAGCCCCGGACGAGGATCCAGGATCAGATAGGGGCAAGGCGATGACCTCATCTCCGCCGACACCCGATCTCGGCGGCCGGGACCGGTTCGGGGTCTGAGCGCTCGTCCTCGCCGGACGCCCTCATCTCGATCTCGTTCGCCAGCCCGATGACACCCCAGATGCGTCGCGCGACGCCCTCGGCCTGATAGCGCTCGAGCTGGCCTCGGACAGAGCCCGAGAGCGTCACCACGCCTCGCTGCACCGTGACCGAGATAGCGCCGGCATCGAACCGGCGATCACCTTGAAGGGCCTGTTCGACCTGATACCTGATCTCGCTGTCGGACTTCATCGCGTCTCTCCGGACATGGTCTGCGTGTCGGTTCGATGATCAGCGAACAATGACGCAGGTGCAGGGCGCGAGATGGGCCACCTTGTGGCTCACGCTTCCCAGAAGCAGGCCCTGGAGATCGCCCCGGCCGCGACTGCCGATCACGATGAGCCCGGCGCCGCGCTCCTTCGCCGTCTCGACGGTCCGGCGGGCGGGGTCCCCTTCCACCACCAGGCTCTCGACATGTGGCGCGCCGCACTCTCGTGCATAGCGGGCACCCTCCTCGGCAATCCGTGCGGCTGCGCCGTGGAGCACGTCGGCCTCGGTGACACGGATATCCTCGACGCGCTCGAGCTCCTCCAGGCCCTGGGACATGAGCTCGCTGCCATGGGCCTGCTGGACGTGCACCACCAGAAGCTCTGCGAGCTTCTCCCGGGCAAGCTCCGCAGCGAACTCGATCGCCTTCCGTGCGGCGTCCGACCCGTCGGTGGCGCATAAGATCAGATAGCGTTTCATGGTTGTCGGTCTCCGGGACACTGTCGTTGCATTCCAGAACGACCGGCCTTGAACGGCATTGACCCAAATCAAATCAACGACCGGTACCGCATCTCACTTGTCATCCGGCGGGGACCCGATCGCGGCCACGGCGATCTCCCAGCGGCGCCGATGCGCCTCGAACTCGCGGTGCAGCCTCTGGCGAAGCTCCTACGTCCCCGGCACGTCTTCCAGCAGTGCGTCGATTTCGGCCGGCTCGCGGGCCGAGACCGGCTCGGCCTCGCCCGGCACCGGCACGAACACGCGCGGGATGCCCACGGTGTGGAGCAGAACGCCCTCCTTGAACGCAATCCAGTCCAAGATGGCCCGGGTCGCCCTCGGTTGGGGCACGCGGGATTTGGCTCGGACCGCCAATGTGTCCCCCGATGTGTGTTATTGTGAGCGTTCCGCCCGCCTGAAATGCCTCGTCTCGTCCTCGGTTCGATTCTTTGTTGATATTATTCTGTATCTATTCTGTATCAGTCGTCTTGATTATCCGTTCGGCCCATGTCGCCAAGCACAGCCGCATCAGCGTGTGTCTGGGCTTCACCGACAAACCGTCGTCTCAAGAGTTCGATGAGTGTCCCCGTAACGGCGACGATTGCCGGCCCGAGCACGATCCCGTACGCGCCGAACAGGATTACACCTCCAACGGCGCAGACAAAGGTGACGACGGTGTGGAGTTTCAGCCTATTCCCCACCAAGACGGGGTAGAGGAGATTGTCGATGGTTGCGATGATCAGGCCGCCCCAGGCCGCGAGCACGAGCGCCTTCGTCCATTCGCCGTCGATCGCCAAGGCAATGGATGCCGGTACCCAGACGACGAAGGCGCCCAACATCGGCACGATGGCCAACAGCCCCATCACCACGCCCCAGAACACGGGCGTTGGCAAACCCAGCCACCAGAACATCAGTCCGCCAAGTGTGCCTTGAACCGCGGCGACGGCCACGGTTCCGAACATCGTCGCGTGGACGGTCTCCACAAACCGGCGAGCAACCTGCTCCGTTTCGGCATCGCTCAACGGGGAGAGATTCCTCAGTGCGCGCAACGCCTGTGGCCAGTCGCGCAGGAAGTAAAATAGAAAGTAGAAGGTCAGGACGAGATTTATTAGCTGATTGATCGAGCCGCGCAGCAATGACGTGCTCAGGGCAGAGAGGCGCGTGGCGAGACCGCCGACGATCCCGGCCAGATCCAGCTGGTCCTCGGCCCAGGCGACGACGGCCGCAAGTCTCGGCGAGGTGGCGACAGCCTCACGCCACTCCATATTTCGAAGCTCACCGGCCAAGTAGATCGCACCGTTGGCTGCTTCGTGGGCGAGTTGCTGGGCAACAAAGGCCGCCGGCACGACCAGCGCGATGGCCGCGGCGGTCACGGAGATCAGCGCTGCAAGGCCAGCAGGGCGAATGCGAGCTTCTACTCTGCGATGCAGAGGCAAGATTATGATGCTCAGTACCAGCGCCCAAATCAACGAGGATAGAAACGGATACGCGAGGAGGTATGACAAATACAGTCCAAGCAGTGCGGCAACCATCGCCAGCGACAACCTGATCCGCCTGCCAGGGATTCCGCTTCCACTCACCGCTTGCTGCTCCAGCATCCCTCAAGGCACCGCATCCGGCAACGGGAGCGGCGCAACGGGCGACATCGTTTGGCCCGTCGGTGAGGCCGGGACTCCGGCGGCCGCAAGGCCGTCCCGGCCGAGCAGGCAAGCATAGCGTGAATGCGAGCGGGAAATGCCGGTCCAATCGCAATTCGCTTTCCGGAGGGCACAGAGTCGAACGCGCCGAAAGCCCGAACATCGGCAAAGGGGATGAGCCGGGCCTGAGCTCCGCGTGGGCGAACGCACTGGTCCCGGTGCCGAGCGCCGCACGAGATTTGTTATGGCGTCAACCACTTCTCTCATTCTCCCTCCCGGTCAGCGCCCTTTGGCTGTTCGCCCGGCGAACCATCCGCCACTTCAGAATAATCGCCTGACGTTCCCGTGGTCAGCAGTTCAGGAGCTTGCCGCTTCTGCTTCGCATGGGACGAGCACTCGGAAACGCGGCGTTTGCCTGCGGTGACCGCGTCCCAAATGCAAGCCCGGATCCGGACCCAGACGACCGGCAACCGGCGCGCGCCGGTGAGCACATGGAGCCCGGCCGGCCGTAGGTGCTTTGATCTATCTCAAAGTATCCTTCCGACGGGTGAGTAGGCTTGCCGCGAAGCCGAGCTGGTTCATGGCGCCGGATCGGATGAACGCACTTTCCCGACCCGACGAGGGGCCGTCCGATGAACGATCTCGAGAGCGCCGAGGCCCCCGTCGAGGCCAAGGATCTGCTCCTCCCCCCGCCGCCGGCGCCCAACCTCCCGGCCGTGCGTCCCCCCGCGCAGGAGAGCCGCCGGAAGCGGCGACTTCCGGTTGTCCTCGGGATCATCGTCCTTGCCGGGGGCGTCGCCGGCGGATGGTACTGGTGGCAGCAGTCCCAGGCCGGGCTGCCGGCCGGGATCGCGTCGGGCAATGGGCGCATCGAGGCCGATGAGATCGCCATCGCCACCAAGTTCTCCGGCCGCGTCGCCGAGATCCTGGCGGACGAGGGCGACATGGTGTCGGCGGGGCAGGTGGTCGCGCGCATGGACACCCGCGATCTCGAGGCTGCAATGAGCCGCGACGAGGCCCGCCTGCGCCAAGCCCGCCAAGCGCTCGACGAGGCGCGCGCCAATGTCGAGCAGCAGCGCACCCGGGTGGAGCTCGCGCAACGGGAGCTGGACCGCACGCGGGCCCTGGTGCGGCGGGGCTTCGCGACCGAAGAGCTGTTCGACCAGCGCCGGCAGCAGTTGGACGGGGCAACGGCCGAGCTGGCCGCGGCCGAGGCGAGAGCAGGGCAGGCCGAGCACGCGCTCGACGCGGCGACGCACGATCTCGACCTCGACCGGGTCAATATCGCCGACAACACGCTGGTCGCGCCGAAGGACGGGCGCATCCAGTACCGCCTGGCGAATGTCGGCGAGGTGCTGTCCGCCGGCGGCAAGGTCTACACCATGCTCGACACCGCCTATGTCTACATGGACATCTTCCTGCCGACGGCGGATGCCGGCCGGGCGGCGCTCGGCACCGATGCCCGGATCGTCCTCGACGCCCTGCCGGATGTCCCGATCCCCGCGACGGTCGTCTTCGTCGCGACGCAAGCCCAGTTCACCCCCAAGGCCGTGGAGACGCGGGCGGAACGGGACAAGCTGATGTTCCGCGTCAGGGTCAGGATCGATCCGGTGCTGCTCCGCGCCCACGCCGAGGAGGTGCGCTCGGGGCTGCCGGGCGTGGCCTATGTGCGGCTCGACCCGGCGGCCGGATGGCCGGCGTTCCTCCAGCCCCGCGCAGGCGCATGAGCGCGCCGGCCGCGCCGGTCGTGCGTGTCGAGGAACTGGTGCACCGATATGGAGCGCGGCCCGCCCTCGACGGGATCGCGCTCGATGTGCCGGCGGGCCGGCTCGTCGGCCTGATCGGGCCCGATGGCGTCGGCAAGTCGACGCTCCTCGGCATCATCGCCGGAGCCAAGCGGATCCAGAAGGGGAGGGCCATCGTACTCGACGGCGACATCGCGGATCCCCGCCACCGGACGGCCGTCTGTCCTCGCATCGCCTATATGCCGCAGGGGCTTGGCAAGAATCTCTATCCCGATCTCAGCGTCCGCGAGAACATCGATTTCTTCGGGCGGCTGTTTGGTCAGCCGCGTGCGGAGCGGCGGTGGCGGATCGAGGGCCTGCTCGCCGACACCGGCCTTTCCGCCTTCGGCGACCGGCCGGCCAAGAAGCTCTCGGGCGGCATGCGGCAGAAGCTCGGCCTCTGCTGCGCCCTGGTGCACGATCCCGACCTCTTGGTCCTTGACGAGCCGACGACCGGCGTCGACCCGCTGTCGCGCCGGCAGTTCTGGGAGCTGATCGACCGCATGCGCACACAGCGCCACGGGATGAGCGTCATCGTCGCCACTGCCTATATGGAGGAGGCGGAGCGGTTCGACTGGCTGGTCGCGATGAATGCGGGCCGGATCCTCGCGACCGGCACGCCGGCGGCGCTCAAGGCGCAGACCGGGCGGCAGAGCCTGGAGGACAGCTTCATCGAGCTGCTGCCGGCGTCGCTTCGGGCCGGCCACAGGGCGCCGGTGATCCCAGCCCGCAAGCCGCAGGACGGCGAGACCGCCATCGTCGCGCGGAACCTGACCCGCCGCTTCGGCGACTTCGTCGCGGTCGACCGCGTCAGCTTCTCGATCGAGCGCGGCGAGATCTTCGGCTTCCTCGGCTCGAACGGCTGCGGCAAGACCACGACGATGAAGATGCTGACCGGCCTGCTGCCGGCAAGCGAAGGCCAGGCCTGGCTGTTCGGCCACGCGATCGATGCGACGGACATGAATCTCCGCAGCCGCGTCGGCTACATGTCGCAGTCCTTCTCTCTCTACACCGAGCTGACGGTCCGGCAGAACCTCGAGCTCCACGCCCGGCTGTTCCACCTGCCGCGCGACAAGGCGCGGGACCGCATCGACTGGCTGGTCCGTCGCTTCCGGCTCGCCGCCTGGCTCGACCAGCCAGCGGTCGCGCTGCCTCTCGGCATCCGGCAGCGGCTGTCGCTGGCCGTCTCGGTCGTGCACGAGCCGGAGCTGCTGATCCTCGACGAGCCGACCTCGGGCGTCGACCCGCTCGCCCGCGACGAGTTCTGGGATCTGCTCGCCGAGCTGTCCCGCCACGAGGGCGTCACGATCTTCATCTCGACGCATTTCATGAACGAAGCGGCGCGCTGCGATCGCCTGGCGCTGATGAACGCCGGGCGGGTCCTGGCGACCGGAACGCCGCCGGAGCTGGTGGCGTCGCGCCGCGCCGCCAGCCTCGAGGACGCGTTCATCAGCTATCTTGAAGAGGCTGCCGGAGAGGCTGCCCGTCCACGCATCGCTTCCGCCGCCAAGGACCGGGCCGCTGCCCAGGTGCAGGCCGGCCGTAGGCGCAGCGCCGTCAGCCCCAGGCGCCTGTTCGCCTATTCCTGGCGCGAGGTGCTGGAGTTTCGGCGAGATCCCGTCCGCCTGGGCTTCGCCCTCCTCGGCACGTTGTTCCTGATGCTGATCTTCGGGCTCGGGATCAACACGGATGTCGAGAACCTGTCCTTCGCCGTGCTGGACCGCGACCAGACTCCGGAAAGCCGCGCCTATCTGGAGCAGCTGAGAGGCTCCTCCTACTTCGTGGAGCAGGCGCCGGTTGCGACCTATGCCGGCCTCGAGCAGGGGCTGATGGGCGGTGTGTTCGCGGTCGCGCTGGAGTTTCCGCCGGGCTTCGGCCGGGATCTCCAGCGCGGGACTTCGACCGAGGTCGGCGCCTGGGTCGACGGGGCCATGCCGTTCCGCGCCGAGACCACGCGCGGCTATCTCGAAGGCATCCACCAGCGGTTCCTGGCGGATCTGGCACGCGACCGGGGCGCTTCGGCAACGGGGACGGCGCCCGCCACGGTCGAGACCCGCTACCGCTACAACCAGGATTTCAAGAGCATCTACGCCATGGTGCCGTCGACCATCGCGCTGCTCCTCGCCCTGATCCCGGCGATCCTGATGGCGCTCGCGGTGGTGCGGGAGAAGGAGCTCGGGTCGATCACCAACCTGCATGTGACCCCGGTCAGCCGCCTGGAGTTCCTGCTCGGCAAGCAACTCCCCTACATCGGCGTGGCGCTGATCAACTTCGGCTGCCTTCTGGCCATGGCGGTCGTTCTCTTCGACGTGCCGCTCAAGGGCAGCTTGTGGACGCTCATCGTCGCCGCGATCCTCTACGTCACGGCGACCACCGGCTACGGCCTCGTGATCTCCGCCTTCGCCCGCACCCAGATCGCGGCGCTCTTCGGCACGGCGATCCTCACCGTCGTGCCCGCCACGCAGTTCTCCGGGATGCTGACGCCCGTGTCCTCCCTGTCCGGAGCAGCCGGGCTGATGGGGTACGGATTCCCGATGACGTATTTCCTACAGGTCAGCGTCGGGACCTTCACCAAGTCCCTCGGCTTCGCGGAGCTGAGCGGGAGCCTGCTGGCCCTGGCGGCCTTCATCCCGGCGCTCACGCTCCTGAGCCTCCTGCTCCTGCGCAAGCAGGAAGGGTAGGGCGGTATGCGGCGCCTCGCGAATATCTACTGGCTGGGGACGAAGGAACTGCGGAGCCTCGGGCACGACCTCGTGCTGCTCGGGCTGATCGTCTACACCTTCTCCTTCGCCGTCTACAGCCAGGCACAGGGCATCTCGCAGGAGTTGCGCAACGCCTCCGTCGCGATCGCCGACGAAGACCGGTCGCCGCTCTCCCGCGGGATCGCCCAGGCGCTGCTGCCGCCCTACTTCAAGCCACCGCAGGCGGTTGCGGTCGGCGATATCGATCGGCTGATGGACCTCGCCCGGTACACCTTCGTGATCGACATTCCGCCGAACTTCCAGAAGGACGTCGTGGCGGGCCGCCGGCCCGCGATCCAGGTCAATGTCGACGCGACGGCGATGATGCAGGCCGGCATCGGCGCGGGCTACATCGAGCAGATCGCCGGTGCGGAGGTCGCGCGCTTCGTCGGCCGCGCGGATGCGACCGAGGAACCTCCGGTCGACCTCGTGGTCCGGGTGGCATTCAACCCGAATCTCGCCTCGCCCTGGTTCACCAGCATCATGGCGATCATCAACAACGTCACGATGCTGGCGATCATCCTCGCAGGCGCGGCGGTGATCCGCGAGCGCGAGCACGGCACGATGGACCATCTCCTGGTCATGCCGCTGTCACCCTTCGAGATCGCGATGGCCAAGGTCTGGGCGAACGGGATGGTGATCGCGGTCGCAGTCGCGCTTTCGCTCCTGGTCGTCGTCCGGGGGATTCTCGGCGTCCCGATCACAGGCTCGATCCCGCTCTTCATGGCAGGGGTCATGCTCTACCTCTTCTTCGCGACAGCGATCGGCATCTTTCTGGGCACCGTCGCCCGCTCGATGCCGCAGCTCGGACTCCTGTTCATGCTGGTCGCGCTGCCGATGAACATGCTGTCGGGAGGCAACACGCCGCTCGAGAGCATGCCGCCGTGGCTGCAGGTGGTGATGCAGGCCTCGCCCTCGACGCATTTCGTCAGCTTCGCCGAAGCCATCCTCTATCGCGGCGCCGGCATCGAGGTGATCTGGCCGCAATTCCTGGCCGTCGCCGTGATCGGCGGTCTTTTCCTTACCCTCGCCCTGTTCCGGTTCCGCAAGGTTGCGAGCGCGGCCGTGACATAGCGAGTTCGGCGGGGCTTGTCCGGGCTGCACTGGAACCGGCCGCCCTCAATCCGCGACGCCGAGACCGGATTTGAGCCCGAACCCGACGAGGAAAGCGATCGCCGCGGCGCCCATGCCGATGAGAAGGGTTTCGATCCCCGACCGCCACCAGGTGGTGGTCGACCAGCAGCTCTTGGCTGAGCCGATGCCGAAGAAGGCGAGCGCGGTCCCCACCGTCGAAGCGGCCAGCCCGCCGCCCAGCACATAGGGCAGCAGCGGCACGAGCCCGCAGGCGAGAAAGGCGAGGAAGGTCGTCGCGGCCGCCGCCCAGGGCGAGCGACGGGTCGAGGCGAGGCCGTATTCCTCGGCGAGCATGGTCCGGATCCAGCCGGGCTCGTTCGACGTGATGGTCGCCACGACACGCTCGAGGCCGGCGCCGGAGAAGCCCTTGGCCGCGAAGATCTGCCGGATCTCCTCACGCTCGCCATCGGGGTCGAGCGCCACATGCTTTCGCTCCACGGCGGCCAGGCGGTCGTAGTCGTCCCGCTCCGCCTTGGTGCCGCTGAAGTTGCCCGCGGCCATCGAAAAGCCGTCGGCGATCAGATTGGCGGCGCCAAGGATCAGAACGATCTGCATCGGCAGGTCCGCTCCGGCGACGCCCGCGACGACCGCGAAGGTCGTCACCGCGCCGTCGATGCCGCCATAGATCCAGTCGCGGACATAGCTGCTTCGCGGGCCGGCTGCGAGACGCCGTCGGATCTCGTCGGCGCTGTGGCCGTGCTCCAGAGGCGGCATCGGTCAGTGATAGACGAAGAGCGGTACGGAGCCCTGACGCAGCAGCGTCCCCGTGCAGGAGCCGAGCAGGGCCTCGCGCCAGCCGCGATGGCCGAAGGCGCCCATCACCAGCAGGCCGGGTTCATAGCTCTGCAGCTCCGACAGCAATACCTGGGCCGGATCCTCGTCGGACTGGATGCCGACGGCCTCGGCGCGAATGCCGTGCAGACGCAGAAAGTGAGCGCCTCGCTCTGCCATCGCCTCGGCTTTCGCCTTGTCGCGGTCGATGGCGATCACACCCGTCGCGGCGTCCGGATAGAGATCCAGGAGGGCGTGAAGCTGCAGCGCGCGCATGGCCGGCAAGCTGCCGTCATAGGCGACCAGGACGGCCGAACCGCGAGGCGGGGCAGGGGGGACCACCACGAGCGGGCGAGGCAGAGTCTTCACCAGCCGCGCGACGGGATCGCCCAGCACGGCATGGTCGCCCCCATGGAAGGTGACATCCCGGCCGATGACGATCAGGTCGTGGACGTCTGCTGCCTTGCGCAGCTCCTCATAAGGTTCGCCATGATATTCCGCCGTGCTCGACCGGACCGCGAGCGTCCGGCAGTGCTCCTCGAACTGTCGGAGGACGGTCTGGCTTTGCTGCTGTGCCTGCTTCAGCAGGGCGACGTCCTTGGCGAATTTGTAGTAGGCGCCGCCGATCGGGATCGCCTCGGGGGCGGTCAGGAAGGGAACGTCGATCACGGATACGCCGCAGATCGATGCGCCGTGGCGCTTGGCCAGATCAAGGGCGACGGATTCGGCGCGGTTCGACGCTTCGGTCGTATCGAGGCCAATCAGCAGGCTCTTGAGCATCTCACGCCTCGGGGCTGGCCCCATCTGCCGGATCCACCAGCTGCGCATCAGGGGCAGGATGATTGCTTCATTCTCATCCTGCGATGGCTGCGCTCCTTGACCTGGATCAAGTCGCAGGCCAGGGGGGCACCAATACCATCGGGCCATGAAGCTGGATTCATCCGCACACGCCCGCGCCGTCGCCTCCCCGTGCCGTCGGTCCGGCCTGTTCGCCCGATGGCGCGGTCGCCAGTCCTCGGGGCCGACAACGCGGATGGAAGAGCCGTTCCATCACCTGCCCACGGATGGGGTTCTGGCCCGGCTCTCCTCGTCCCCTGACGGATTGAGCGAGGCGGAGGCGGCGGCCCGCCTGGAGAGTTGGGGGGCGAACCGGCTTCCCGAGCCCAGAGGCAAAACGCTCCTCGGCGTCTTCCTGGACCAGTTCAAGAGCCCCTTCATCTATCTGCTGCTGGCCGCGGCCGGCGTGTCGCTCGGCCTCGGCCATGTCACCGATGCGGCCTTCATCGTGGTGGTGCTGCTGACCAATGCCGGCATCGGCACCTACCAGGAATGGCGAGCGGAAGGTCGGGCCCGGGCCCTGAAGGCGCTGGTGAAGGGAAGCGCCGCCGTCTGGCGCGGCGGCCGACTCGTCCGCTTGCCGGCGGAAGAGCTCGTCCCGGGCGACGTCGTCCAGGTCGAGAGCGGGGAGCGGATCGCCGCGGATCTGCGCCTGACCGACGCCCATGGGCTGACCGCCGACGAAAGCCTGCTGACCGGCGAATCTGTCGCAGTCAGGAAGCTGCCGGACGCTGATATTCCCGCCGACGCTCCGCTCGGCGACCGCGCGACGATGCTGCATGCCGGCACCACCGTGCAGACGGGCCGAGGGCTCGGAGTCGTCGTCGCCACGGCGCGGCGAACCGTGATCGGACAGCTGGCCGCGGCCCTGGAGACACCCCAGCCCGCGCCGCCCCTGGTCCGGCGCATGGACCGGTTCACCCGTCACGTCGCCGTGGCGATCCTCGGGGTGATCGCCCTCATCGCTGTGCTGGAGGCCGTCCGGGGCGCTGCAGCCGCAGATATCTTCCTCCTTGCCGTCGCCCTTGCCGTCTCGGCGATACCGGAAGGGCTGCCGGTCGCGATGACGGTTGCTCTCTCGATCGCCATGCACCGCATGGGCCAGCGCCACGTCGTCGTCCGCCATCTCCCGGCCGTCGAAGGTCTCGGCGCCTGCACGCTGATCGCGACCGACAAGACCGGCACGCTCACCCTCAACCGACTGACCGTGGAGCGGCTCTGGCTCCCCGGTGCCGGCGAGCTCTCACCAGCCGACCCCGCCGCCCGTGGCCTGCTTCAGGCCGGGGCGCGGGCCAGCGAGGCATCCGCCGAGGGCAACGACGGCCCTCACGGCGACGCCGTCGACCTGGCCTTCCTGGCTGCGGCTGCACTTTCAGGCGGGGCCTCCGATGAGACGGGATCGGCGCGATTGCTCGGCCGCATTCCGTACGAGCCGGAGAACCGTTTCGCAGCGGCCTTTCACGACATCGAGGGCACGAGGGTCGCTTCCGTGAAGGGGGCGCCGGAAACGATCGCCCGCTTCTGCGGCGGGATCGACGAGGAGGTGCAGGCGGCCCTGGCGCGGTTGTCCGCGGCCGGATACCGCGTCATCGCGGTCGCCGCCGGACCGGTGGCATCACCGGTCGAGGGCGACCTCCGGGGCCTTCGGCTGCTCGGCCTGGCGGGCTTGATCGATCCTCTTCGCCCGGAAGCGCGTGGCGCGGTTCTCGCCGCACAGCAGGCGGGCGTCCGCGTCGTGATGGTCACCGGCGACCACCCGCTGACCGCCCTGGCCATCGCCCGGCAGCTCGGCCTGGCGGCGGCACAGCGCGACGTGATCGCCGGCCCTGAGCTGGCCGGACTGGAAGGAAAGGCCTTCGATGCGGCGGTGGGCCAGGCCCGCGTCTTCGCCAGGACGGAGCCGCTGCAGAAGCTGGCCATCGTCGAGAGCCTCCGCCGCCAGGGGCAGGTGGTCGCCGTGACGGGCGACGGCATCAACGATGCCGCCGCGCTGCACGCCGCCGATATCGGCGTCGCCATGGGCCGGGGCGGCACGGATGTCGCCCGGGACGCAGCCGACCTGATCCTCACCGACGATAATTTCGCGTCGATCGTCGCCGGCATTGATGAGGGGCGCGTCGCCTACGACAATCTCCGCAAGGTGATCCTCCTGACCATCTCGACCGGGGCGGCGGAGATCCTGCTGATGCTGCTGGCGACGCTCACCGGCCTGCCGCCGCCGCTGACTGCGGTCCAACTCCTCTGGTTGAACCTCGTCACCAACGGCATCCAGGACGTGGCCCTCGCCTTCGAGCGGGGAGAACCCGGCGTGCTGCAGCGCCCGGCCCGCCGGGCGCATGCACCGGTCTTCGACCGCCGCATGATCGAACAGGTCGCGTTGAGCGGCGTGACGATCGGGTTGATCGGCTACGTCTTCTACGGCTTCGCCCTCTCTCACGGCTTGAGCCATGGCGCCGCGCAGGGGGCCGTCCTCTGGCTTCTGGTGTGGTGCGAGAACGCGCATTGCTTCAACTGCCGGTCGGAGACACGCTCCGCCTTTCGCATTCCGATCGGGAACAATCCGCTGCTGGTCGGCGGCGTGATCGCCACTCAGGGCCTGCAGGTCGCAGCACTGGCTGTCCCGCCGCTTCGGGATCTGCTGTCCTTGGGGACGCTGTCGCCTGTAGAGGGCCTCAGCCTCTTCGGGGTGGGCATCAGCGTCCTGCTCGTCATGGAGATCTACAAGCGCTTCCGGCGCGCCTGACGCAGCGTCGGCGCCGGCGTCGATGCGCCCGATCCGAGCCCATGAGAGCTGAAGGATGCGAGCCGGGGTTCCATGTCCGCTGTTGTCCATCAGCAATGTTTGACCTGGGTCAAGGAGCACGGGCGGCCTCTGGAATGAGGATGACGTGCACGTCGGATCCGGCGGTGCGTCAGAGACAGGAGGTATTTCATGTTCGGGACGGAACGCTCGCCAATCGCCAGCTTGGCCGCCTGGGCGACGGTCGTCACTCTGTTCGGTGTGCCGGCCATGGCCCAGCAAGCCGGCCCTCCCAGTCCTGGAGCTCCGCCGATGATGGAGCGAGGACCGGGAGGCGGCATGGGCGGCGCCGCGATGGGACGCCACGAGATGATGTGCGGTCCACGCCTCGCCGGGATGGTCGCGGAACATCTTGCCGGGATCGAGGACGCTGTCGATCCGACCGAGGCGCAGCGCTCGTCCTTCGAAGCACTGAAGGCCGCAGCCGAGCGGGCGCGGCTGGTGATGCGCGCGGCGTGCTCGACCCCATCGGGCGCCACCCTGCCGGAGCGCCTGGACGCCATGCAGGGCCGGCTCGAAGCGATGCTGCAGGCGATGGCGGTCGTGCGGCCGGCCTTCGATGCGTTCTACGGCACGCTGGATGACGATCAGAAGAGCCGGCTCGATGCCGGCGGGCGCTGGATGCGCGGGCCCGCAGGCTGGCCCTGGCGGCATGGCGATCGGGACGACTGAGTTCCCTTCCTGATGCGCTCTACGCGCTGGTGTCGCTGCTTTCGCTCGGCGTCCTGACCCAGCCCGAGCTCGCGGCGCTGAAGAACCCGTCCTTGGCGAGAGTTCTGGAGGCGGTGGTCGGTCCCTGGGGTGCGGTCCTCATCAACATCGCCCTCGTGGTATCCGTCCTCGGTGCTTTCCTGAGCTGGACCTTGCTCGCGGCCGAGATCCCGCACGCCGCCGCGCGCGACGGCGCGATGCCGGGCTTCTTCGCCCAGGAGAGCGAGCGGGGCGTGCCTGCGAACTCGCTCTTCGTCACCAATGCCCTGTTGCAGGTCTTCCTGGTCATCACGCTCTTCGCGCAGAGCACGTATCAGGCCCTGTTCTCGATCGCCTCGGCGGCCATCCTGGTGCCCTACATCTTCTCCGGGGCCTATGCGGCGAAGCTGGCGCTGACCGGGGAAGGCTATGGGAAGGGGGAGGCGCGTACCGGTGCCCTCCTGATCGGGCTTCTCGCGACGCTCTACGGGCTCTGGCTCATCAATGCGGCGGGCCCGGCCTACCTGTTCATGTGCGCCGTGCTCTATGCCCTCGGACTGCCCGTCCATCTCTGGGCTCGGCACGAAGCCGCCCGGCCGCTGTTCCATCCGGCCGAGGCCGGCCTGGCCGCCGCCCTACTCGCCGTCGGACTCATCACCGCCTACGAAATGTGGACCGGCGCCGTCAACCCGCTCTGAACGGATCAAGCGATCATGATCACTCTCGGCGTCCACTCCGAGGTCGGCCGGCTGCGCGAAGTCCTGGTCCACCGCCCGGACCTCAGCTTGCGCCGG
This sequence comes from Inquilinus sp. OTU3971, assembly GCF_038440215.1. Lineage (NCBI taxonomy): Bacteria > Pseudomonadati > Pseudomonadota > Alphaproteobacteria > Rhodospirillales > Rhodospirillaceae > Inquilinus > Inquilinus sp. OTU3971. The sequence continues at coordinate 16,808 of NZ_JASATH010000101.1, forward strand.
CTGACCCCGGACAACTGCCATGCCCCCTTGTTCGACGACGTGCTGTGGGTCAAGAAGGCCCGCCAGGAGCACGACGTCTTCGTCGACGCGCTCCGCGAGCGCGGCGTGACGGTGCGGGATCTCGGCGACCTCTTGGCGGAGACGATGGCTCTTCCGGAGGTCCGGCGCTGGCTGCTCGACCGCCGGGTGGATCCCGCGGTGGTCGGCTGCGATCCCGTCGACGAGCTGCGCGGCTGGTTGGACGAGCTGCCGGCGGCGGATCTAGCGACCCGCCTCGTCGGCGGCATTGCCCGCGCCGAGCTGCCCTTCGCGCCCGCCGGTCTGAGCGCGCGGGCGCTGGCGCCCGAAGACTTCGTCCTGCCGCCCTTGCCCAACCAGCTCTTCACCCGCGACAGCTCCTGTTGGATCTATGGCGGCGTCACCGTGAATTCGATGTATTGGCCGGCCCGCCAGCCGGAGGCGGCCAATGTCGAGGCGATCTACCGCTTCCATTCGCGGTTCCGCGACGCCGGCTTCGCCATCCTCTCGGAAGGCGGCGGCGCCTCGCTGGAAGGCGGCGACGTGATGCCGATCGGCGGTGGCGTCATCCTGATCGGCATGGGTGAGCGGACGACACCGCAGGCGGTGAGCGCCCTGGCGCGCCGGCTGTTCGCCACCGGCACGTCGGAGCGGGTGATCGCCACGCTGATGCCGCGCGACCGCAGCTTCATGCATCTCGACATGGTCTTCACCTTCTGCGACCGGGATCTGGTCACGATCTATCCGCTGGTGGTGGACCGGCTGCGGTCGAAACGGACCTCACCGAGGACGATCGGGGTGCCGGTGAAGAGCGGGCTTCGGCAGCGGCCGCACCGGCCGTGCTCGCTCCGACGATCCGTCGGCAGCCTGTTGAGGCTATCGCCGTGCGGACAGCAAGCGACGATCATCCCGCCAATCGACGTCATCGGGCTGCGCCGTCCACGGACTCAAGGGACGACGTCACGGCGCGATGCCGCATCGGGCCCGATATTCCGGCCGGAATGCACTGGGACGCCGGCTGCCGGCCCCGCTGGCCATCCGAAGGCCGCCGGATAGTTCGTGGCGTCCGGCGTCAGCGGGCCTGTCGTCTCCATGGGCGCTACCGTCGCAGCGAAGGGCCAGCCGATGCTATGGTCGGAAGGCCGATACGGCGCAGCCTGACGGGTGCCCTCGCCCATGGGGAGGGCCGCAGGGGCCTTAGCAGTCGGACCGGCGCCGTCCTGCCGCGCGACAGCCGCACGGCCGCGGTCGAAAAGCTCAACCGCTTCGTCGCGGCTCAAGCCGAGAGACCGCGCGGTCTCGGCGAGCGAGAAGCCCTCCAGCAGGGTCAGGAGCAGGACCTGTCGCTCGGCCGCGGGCAGCATGGCGATGCCGTGGCGAACGGTCTGGCCAGGGTCGGTCTCTCCACCCTCGCCGGCCACCGCTTCGGCGGCGGCCCAGAACTCGTTCAGGAGGGACAGCATTCTCGGATGGGGATCGATGCCGAACCGTTCGGGATCGGCGGCGGCGATGTCGAGGCAGGCCTGGACGAGGGCGTCGCCGCGGGCGACAGAGCCGGTGAGATTGTGGGCATAGCGCCGCAGCCGCGGCACCAATGATGCAAAGGGCTCAGGGATCACGGGGCGTTTTCCTTCCACCGTAGCGACGTGGCGGCCGTCAGGGCTGGATCTCGACCCGGTTCTCGACATTGATCACGCCGGGTACCGACCAGGCTGCGATTTCGGCGGCGTCACGCTCGAATGCGGCGCGAACCTTGCCATAGAGGGAAATCTTGCCGTCCGAGGCGGCCACCACGATGTGCGAGGCGTCGAGATCTGTGCTCCGCTTCAGCGCCGCTTCGATCTCGCGGCGGACTTCTGGAACCGACGCCATCCGGTGCGCCGGATTGACCCGGATCGCGTTGATGACCGCGACCACTCCCTTCAGCACCTCGACCGCGTGCCCGGCCTCGCGCTTGTGGCACTGCCAGTCGAGATCGCCGGTCAGCCGGACCACGCCGTGCTCGACCGTGACATGGATCCGGTGGGTGGGGAGGGTGCTGTGCCACTCGAGGGCGGCGACGGCGCGTTTGCCGATTTCCTCATCGGAGACCTTCTCGTCGCCCGACAGGCGAACGGTGATGTCCTGGACCACGGCCTTGACGCCCTCGATCCTGAGGGCCGCCTCGGCGGCGGCGAGTTTCTGGGCGTAGTTGGAGACATGGCCCGAGAGGGTGACGACGCCGTCCGTGACCGCGACGCCGATCTCCGCCGCATCGATGCTCGGCTCGTAGTCGAGCTCTTCGAGGACCAGGCGCTGCAGGCTCTTGTCCGTATCCATGGCCGACCTCCGCAAATGGGATGGCGGCACGCTAGGCCGTGAAGTCAGGACGGGCTTTGACCTGGATCAAACCGGGCCGGGGCGGAGATCGATACTGTGCCGTCAGGTCTCGTCGGCGGCCCTCTTCCGCCGAAGCCGGCAGCCGCGGGAGCATGAAACGATGGCTTCAGCCGAGGACACGGAAGACGTCCTCCTGCTCGAGAAGGTCGCGGCGCTGGGCGATCCGGCTGCTTACCCCGAGCCCACGGCGACCGTTACGGCGGTCGAGACCCACTTCTCCTGGGTCTTCCTCACGGACGGGTTCGCCTACAAGCTCAAGAAGCCGCTCAGGACGGGAGAGATGGACCTCACCAGCCTGGCCGGTCGGTCCAGGAACTGCGAGCGCGAGGTCTATCTCAATCGCCGGCTGGCACCGGACGTCTATCTCGGCATCGTCGACCTGATGGCGGGCGAGGATGGGCGGCTCCGGCTGTCCGGCTCGGGAAAAGTGGTCGACAGGCTCGTCCGGATGCGTCGGCTTCCGGAGGACGACTGCCTCGAGATCCGCCTGGAGCGGGGTCGGGTCTCGCCTGCGGACGTGGCGCGGATCGCCCGTGGCCTCGCCGAGTTCTTGACGTCCCAGCCCGCTCTGGGGCCGGTGTCGCCGGTCCGTCTTCGCCAGGAAATCAACACCTCCCTTCGGGATCTTGCGGTCGCCTGCGACGGATGCTTCGAGCAGGCCGCCCGCAGAGTGACGGCGCGTCTTCTCGCCTATCTGGAATATCACTCCGACGTCCCGGGGCATCATCGCCTCGTCGACGGTCATGGCGACCTCCGACCCGAGCATGTGTTTCTCGGGCCTCCGCTGCGGATTATCGATTGCCTGGAATTCTCGGACACCCTGCGGCGGAGGGATCCGGTCGACGAGCTGGCCGCGCTCGGGATGGAATGCGAGCGGCTCGGGGCGGCCTGGATCGGCCCGGTGCTCCTCGAGACCTACGGCCAGGTGGCAGGCGCTCCGCCGTCTCCGGATCTCTGTGCCTTCTACCGGGGTCTCAGGGCGCTGGTGCGGGCGCGAATCGCGGTCCGCCACCTGACGGAAACCCCGAACCGCACCCCCGAACGATGGTCGCGACAGGCCGCCGAGTATCTTCGCCTGGCCGATCGAGCGGCAGCGGAACTGAGTGCGCCATCGATCGGCCGGCCGAGCCCGACTGCGGCGCTCTGATCCAAGGGAGGTTGACATGCCCGCTGGAGAAACTCCGGTCCTGTTCGCGCTCTCGGAAACCCGTGCCTATGGCGAGCGCGTCGCGCATCGCCTCGGGGTCCCGCTCACGCCGCACGAGGAGCGCGGCTTCGAGGACGGCGAGCACAAGACGCGACCGCTGGCCGACATTCATGGCCGCGAGGTCTTCGTCATCCAGTCTCTTCATGGCGACGCCGGGCAGAGCGTCAACGACAAGCTGTGCCGGCTCCTCTTCTTCGTCGGCGCGGTCCAGGATGCCGGGGCTGCGCGCGTGACGGTCGTCGCTCCCTATCTCTGCTACGCCCGCAAGGACCGCAAGACCCAGGCCCAGGACCCGACCACGACGCGCTATGTGGCCCAGATGCTGGAGGCCTGCGGGGCCGATGCCGTGGTCACGCTCGATGTGCACAACGTCGCGGCGTTCCAGAACGCGTTCCGTCGCCCGACCATGCATCTCGAAGCCTGGCCGCTCTTCGTCGACCATTTTATGCCGCTGCTGGATGATGCCCCGGTCGTGGTCGTATCGCCGGATATCGGCGGAACCAAGCGCGCCGAGCAGTTCCGCCGAGGCCTCGCACGGGCGCTGGGCCGAGAGCCGGGCTTCGCCGTCCAGGAAAAGCATCGGGGCGGCGGTGTGGTCGCGGGCGATCTTTTTCTCGGCGACGTCGCGGGGCGCACGGCGATCGTGATCGACGACCTCGTGAGCACCGGCGGAACGCTTCGCCGGGCCGCGGAGCACTGTCGGGCGGGCGGCGCTTCGGTGCTCTTCGCCGCGGCAACGCACGGTCTTCTGATCGGCGACGCAGCGGTGGCACTGCTCTTGGATCCGGCCTTCGACCGCATCGTGGTGACCGATACGGTCGAGCCGCAATGCGCGCGCCCTGCGGCAGGATCGAAGCTCAAACGCATCGACACCAGCGGCCTTGTCGCCGATGCGATCCGGACAATTCTGGGAGGCCGGCCCGCATCCGGTTCCGCTTCGGCCGTCTGAGACCTGCGGCTGCGGTGTCGGGCCGTCCCGCCGAGAACGCATCGGCTTGACCTGGATCAAAGTGGCGAGTGTCGGCCCCCGATATCGTCGGCGACGCGGCATAGCGGGATCTCGTCCCGGACTGTCTGGGAGCGACACGAACTCCTGCAGGACGGAGGCGCAACCCCGTGCCGCGCCGGGGCGGTGGACTGCGATCGAAGCCCGATGTCGCGTCCGCTCCGGTGTCCCTGATCCTGTCGCTGTCGGCCTGGGCCGTACCTGGAGGCCTCCCATGCAGATCACCTCGCCCTTGTTCGACGACGGCGCCGAGATGCCCTGCGAATGCACCCTCGACGGAGGGAACTTCTCGCCACCTCTGGCTTGGCGCGACGCGCCGCCCGAGACCCGGAGCTTCGCTCTCGTATGCGAGGACCCGGACGCCCCCGGACACGCATGGCGCCATTGGGCGGTCTACGACATCCCGCGTGAGCAGGTGGCCCTCGCGGAAGGTTTGCCCGAGGTGAACGCCGTGCGCGGTGTCCGGCAGGCGAAGAACGATTTCGGCCGGCTCGGGTATGGCGGGCCATGTCCACCCCGGGGACACGACGCCCATCATTATCGTTTCCGGCTGTTCGCGCTTGCGGTCGAGCGGCTGAAGCTTTCGCGCGAGCCGAGCTGCCGGGATGTCGAGCGAGCCGCCCGCCGCGTCGCCCTCGCCGAGGCGGAGCTCGTCGGCCTCTACCGTCGATGAAGACCCCGGTCGCCGGCCGGCCCCGCCCCGTACTGTCCGCCGCCTGACCCGTCGATCTGCCAGGAGATGGTGGATCCGGCGCAGCATAAGGGAGTTTCGTTATGTCCCAGACCTGTCACTTGGCCTATGTCGTGGAACCGAGGCACCATGGATGGACCGTAGTGTTCGGGCATATGGATTTCGGCCACTTCGAGACCCGTCGCGAGGCGCTCCGCTCGGCAGGGCACGATGCCAGTTTCTGCCGTTCGCTCGGCCACGACGTCTCTCTTCACGCCAAGCGGCGGAATGGCAGGCTTCGCCGCATCCCCATCCCATCCTGGGATGCAGTCTGCGACGCTTCCATCGGTACATCGGGCTCGCATGGTCCCGTCTGATCTGGGAGATACCGATGGGCGGAGTCCGCTTCTCCTGAACCTGTACCAGTTCACAATGATGGCTGCCTATCTGCATGACGGCTCCGGCAGCGTTCGAGTTCTTCGTCCGCAAGCTGCCGGCCCGGCGCGGCTTCCTGATGGCCGCCGGGCCGGCGCGGGCCGCCTATCTCGCCGGCTTCACGGGCACCGCCACGCTCCTCGCCGAGCAGCGCTTCGGCGTCCCCGCCTTCGGTACGATGGCGCATTCCTTCATCCAGGCCCACGACGACGAGGGCCTGGCCTTTGAACATTTCGCCCGGGCCCGCCCTCGCGACCTCGTCCTCCTCATCGACACCTACGACACGGAGTGGGGAGCGCGCCGCGTCGTCGAGCTGGCGTCGCGCTTGGCGCGGGACGGCATCGTCATTCGCGGCGTCAGAATCGACAGCAGCGACCTCGCCGAGCATGTCCGGCGGGTGCAGGCGATCCTCGACACCGGCGGGCTCGGCCGCGTGCAGATCTTTGCCAGCGGCGGGTTGGACGAGGACGATCTATCGGCTTTCATGGCTCGGGCCGTGCCGATCGACGCCTACGGGATCGGCACCAGTCTGACGACCTCTACCGACGCACCGGCCCTCGACTGCGCTTGCAAGCTGCAGGAATACGACGGAGTGCCCCGCCGGAAGCGGTCGGAAGGGCAGGCGACCTGGCCCGGCCGGAAGCAGGTTTGGCGCCGGTACGACGCTCGTGGAGTCATCGTGGGCGACATCGTCGCGCCGGAGACGGAGCGGGAGGATGGCTGGCCCCTGTTCCAGCCGGTGATGCGCGGCGGGCGGCGGCTACCCGGCCGGCCGACACTGGCCGAGGCGCGGCGACATGCGGCCGGCGAGCTCGCTTCCCTGCCTGCCGCACTCCGGCAGCTCGGGACGGCGGTGCCCGCCGCCCGGATCAGCGATGGGCTGCAAAGGCTGACCGAGGCCTACGATCGCCGGGACCCGCTCCCGCCGCGGTGAAGGGCGGTTCGGCCGAGCTAATGCGACATCAGCACCGGTACGGTCATGGAGCGCAGGATCGAGCGCGTCACGCCGCCGAAGATCATCTCGTGGAAGCGGGCATGGCCGTAGCACCCCATGACCAGCAGGTCCGCGCTCCGATCGGCGATGAAGTTCAGGATCTCCGTCGGGACGTCCGGGGCGGGGACCTCGCGAACCACGACATCGGCGTGGACGTCATGGCTCGCCAGGTGTCGCGCGATGTCGATGCCCGGGATCTGATCGCGCTTGGGCGGCGTGACCGCCAGGACATCGACCTGGCGCGCGCGCTGCAGCAGCGGTATCGCGTCGGCGACCGCACGGGCGGCTTCACGGCTCGCGTTCCAGGCGACAACAATGTGCTCGCACGGGGTGGTCGCCGCGCCAGCATGAGGAATGATCAGGACCGGCCTTCCGCTGGTCAGCGCCAGTTCCGGCACCAGCCCGAAGGAGGCGGGTTCCCGGTCCGGATCGCTCTGGTCGACCACGACGACGTCGGCATAGCGTCCGTGGACCGCGATGGTGTCGACGAGGTCGCCGCGGCCGGCTCGCCATTCGCAATGCCCGGCATAGCCATAGCGCTCGATCGTGGCTTCGAACCGGTGCTTCGCTTCGGCGAGATCCCGGTCGTTGGCGCGCTCCAGCGCTTCGATCGCAGAGGCCGGAAGTGCCTCCATGCCGACGAGGCCGGCCCAGACGTCCCGGCGGACACCGAGCCCGATCAGCCGGGCATCCTGGCGGCGGGCGAAATCGATCGCGGCAGCCAGGGCGGGGGTCTCGTCGCTGCCGACGTGAACCAGAACATCGCGATAAGGCATGGTCTCAACTCCTGCCGATGGTGGGGCTGGCCCTGTTGCACGGCCAGCCTGTGGGCCTAACCATCGGAGTTTCCCGGTCGCGATTCCTTGATCGGGATCAAAAGGAGGCATCGATGGCCGCACCGATGCCGGCCGGCGCCGTCGGCGTCTCTCTATGCCCATACCGGCTTTCCTGACCTGGCGCAAAGCGCTCGGACTCTTGCCGGTGTAGCCGAAGGACCGACGCGCGGAACGCACTGCTGTCACGCCATGAAGCGACCATCGAGCAGTTGTTCGACCGGGCCGGGGCGATGGAGAAGCCCGAGCCGCTCTGGGAATTTCCGGAGCTCGAGCGGCTGCATGCACGGCTCGAAGCGGAATACGAGCTGCGTGACCGTGCCCGGGCGCTCGACGCCAAGCTCGATCTCCTGTCGCGCAGCTGCGAGACGCTGATCGGCCTGGTCCAGGCCCGGCGCAGCCTGCGCGTCGAATGGTATGTCGTCTTCCTGATCGTGGCCGAGCTCTGCCTGTCGATCTTCGCCCTGGACAGACGGGCTAGACCGGGCGCGGGGCCATGCGGCCGCGGCAGGCTTGATCCAGGTCAAGGCTGAGAGCGGCACCGCCTGGAACAGTGTTCCGGCACGCTCTGCATGCAGGGCGTCGCCGGAGGAGCCACCATGTGGATCCGAGACATCGTCCTGTTTCTACGGTCGGCGGCCCTGGCCGCAGCCGCGGTGCTGGTCAGTGCGTCGATCGCGGCCGGGTCCGTCGATGCGCCGGTCGGCCTCGGTGATCGCAGCGACGTCACCCCGGATCCGCATGGCATGGCGGTCTGCGGCTACTGGCTCGGCGACGGCGCCGCCCGAGACCTGGCCTGGATCAAGGACATCGTCAGGCCGACCGAAAGCCAGCGCACCTCCTTCGATGCGCTCGAGCTGGCCGTGCAGGAGGCGCAGGAGACGATGCGCGCGGCCTGCCGGGCAGGTCCGTCGGACGAACCGGAAGAGTTGCCCAGGGAGATCGAGGCGATGCTCCTGGCCTTTGCCATCATCTGCCCCGCCTTCGATGCCTTCTACGGCCAGCTGAGCGACGAGCAGAAAAGCCGTCTCGAGAATGCCATGAGCTGGGGAGACGGCGAGGCCGAGGACTAGACGCGGCCGAATGGCGGCCGGACGGAGCGGGCCGGACCCCGCAGATCGGAGGCAGACATGTTCAAGCACATCCTGATCCCGACCGACGGGTCGCCGCTGGCCGAGCGCGCCGTCGATCGCGGCCTTCGCCTGGCCGCGGCTTTGCACGCCAGAGCCACTCTGGTGATGGTCACTGAGCCGTTCCACGTCTTCAGTCTCACGCCCATCCAGGTGTCGATGAGCGAGGCCGGCTACGCCGCCGCCATGGAGCAGCGAGGCCATGATCTCCTGATGGGGGGCACGACCCTGGCGCGGGAGCTGGGCGTCCCCTGCGAACCGGTCGTCGTCGAGGACGAGCATCCGTACAGCGCCATCATCGATGTCGCCAGGGAACGGGACTGCGACCTGATCGCGATGGCGTCCCACGGGCGGCGAGGCGTCTCCGCATTGGTGCTCGGCAGCGAGACCCAGAAGGTGCTGACGCACTCCAAGATCCCGGTCCTGGTGTTCCGCTGACCTGTCGTCGCCTGGGGGCGCATCCCATGATCACGATGTCTCTCGAGAAGCTCGCATACATCGTCGCAAAGGCGCGGGCGTTCGACGCCGAGGTGCCTCCGGTCGACGACGGCTCAGGCTCGAACCCGCCATCAGCCTGTGGGCGCTGTCCTGCGTTCCGCGGCTGCTCGCGAAACCCGGCAGGTTGAAGCCCGGGATGCTGCCGCGGGGCAGGCCGAGCTCGTCGAAGGCCTTCGCCGTGACGAGCAGGGCCTGGGCGGAATCGAGCCCACCCGAGACACCGATCACCGCCTTGCCGATGCCTGTCGCCCGGAGCCGCTGAGCCAGCCCCTGGATCTGGATATCGTAGGCTTCGCGGCAGCGCTCGTCGCGCCGCGCCGGATCGGCGGGCACGAACGGGAAACGGTCGACCCGCCGGATGGTCGGAACCTCGCCTGTCGGCGGCTCGAGCCGGAAGGGGACGCGGCGCAGGGCCGCGAGGCGGGCGCGGTGCGCCGCGGCGCAGTCGTTGAAGCTGGTCGTCCGAGCCCACTCCCGCGGGACCGCCGAGGAAGGTCGCCGGCTCCGTCTCGTAGGCGACCTGGCCCAGCCCCGCATCCATGCCGAACCGGGCCACCATGTTCCGGGCGATGTCCGTTGCCTTCGCCAGATCATCGGCCGTCCCGTGGCTTCCCGGCCGCCGGCTCGCGATAACTGCCGGTGATCCCCGTCGGGCCGACCACGAGATCGGTGACCTTGTCGTCGCGGACCAACTCGAGGAAGGTGCTGTGCGGGATGGCCTCGACGCGGCTCGCCTGTGTCAGCAGGCTGTGAACTACCAGAACCGCCAGGACTGAGCCGATCACATACCAGAAATTGATGTGATGCTCCTTCTTGATCTCCATGACGGCAGCTCCCGATCGATCTCCCGTGTCTCTGATGAAAGGATCATCGCCGCGGGCGACCTTGATCCAGGTCAAGCCCTCTCGCGTTGTTCGGCCGCTTGACCTGGATCAACGCCGTGGCCGTCTGTTGAGGACACCATTCGGCGTTGCAGCCGCGGATGGCGCTCCTCGCCGATCCGCAAGGGAGCGTGAACGGATGTTCAAGCACATTCTGATCCCGACGGACGGCTCGCCGCTTTCCGAGCGCGCGGTCGACCAAGGCCTTCGGCTCGCCGCGGAGGTCCAGGCGCGGGCGACCCTGCTGACCGTGACCGACCCGTATCACCTCACCGACAGCTGGCCGTTGGTCGGCGCCGACGAATATGCCGAATACGCACGGCGACAAGGTGAGGGGCGGCTGGCCTCCGGAGCCGCACTGGCGCGGACGCTCGGTGTGCTCTGCGACCGGCTCGTCGTCGAACACGAGACGCCCTACGCCGCCATCATCGATGCTGCGACGAGCCAGGGGTGCGACCTGATCGCCATGGCGTCACACGGCCGGCGCGGGATCTCGGCGGTGATCCTCGGCAGCACGACCCAGCAGGCGCTGACGCATACGCGGATTCCCGTCCTGGTGCTGCGCTGAGACGCGCGGGCTCGTCGATCCACCGCAAGAGGACGATATGCGGCTTCCGGAGCCGGGCGCCAGTCCGAGATCAGGCGGCGTCGCTCGCCGGTGGTCGGGAAGATGGTGCCGGCGCGTGCGGCTTTACCGCCGGATATCGGCTCAGATGCAAGGTCCGGGCATAGAAGCCGGAACGGGCCGGGCGGCGGCCGATGCTGATGACGGCGGCGTCCGCCAGCTCCTTTCGGAAGATCGAGAGCACGATCCGGCGATGGTCTTCGTCCAGCAGGTCGATGGCCTCGTCGATAAAGACCCATTTCGGCTTGTGCAGGAGGAGGCGGGCGAAGGCGATGCGTTGCTGTTCGTCCATCGACAGCTCT
>NZ_JASATH010000102.1:0-27762 GCF_038440215.1 Inquilinus sp. OTU3971
GAGGGGTCTGCGCGCGTCCGCGCGCGAATGGGCAGGGCATCGAACTCGCCGTCGGTACCGGTTCGCGACAGTCTGGGCCAGCTCAAGCCGAGAAAACCCCCTACCCCCCGCAAGGGGAGGGGGGACTCATAGGAGGCGGTCAGTGAATGCCGTAGCCCGCGAGGGGAGGAAAACGCGGTTCCGGCGGTGTCGTCCTCAGCCGCTCTTCGGCGTCTTCCGGGGGCGGGCGGGTGCCCGCTTTGCCGTGTTCAGGGCCACGGCGGCGCGGATGAGCGCCTGCAGTGCCGCTTCATCGATCGCCTCGCCCTCGCGGATGTCGATGGCGCGCCGGGTGTTGCCGTCGAGGCTGGCGTTGAACAGGCCGGCCGGGTCCGCCAGCGCAGCGCCCTTGGCGAAGGTCAGCTTGACCACGGCCTTGTAGGTCTCGCCGGTGCAGATGATGCCGCCATGCGACCACACCGGAACCCCCCGCCACTTCCACTCCTCGACCACCTCGGGATCGGCCTGCTTGATCAGGGCCCGGACCCGGGCCAGCGTCGCGCCCCGCCAGTCGCCCAGCTCCTCGATTCGCTCATCGATCAGCCGGGAGGGAGAGTCTCCCCCGTCCTTCGAATCGCTCTTCGTCATGGTCGCCGTCTTCATGGGTGTTGCCTCGACCCGCCGCTCACATCTTCTCGCCGGGCAGCTCGCTGGCCTGCTTCACCCAGGCGGTGAACTGGGCTTCGTCGAGCGGCTCGTCCTCGCGGATGTCGAGATAGCGAACATCCTTCTGCTTCGATCGGCCGGGCGGCAGAGGCTGCAGCGCCGCGCCGCGGAAGAAGGCCACCTTGATGTATTTCGTGAAGCAATGAATGCCGAGGAACCAGGTTTTCTCCTCGACCCCGTACATCGGCGAATTCCATTTGACCGCCTTGCGCACGCCGGGGACGGTGCGGGTGATCAGCGCGTCGAGGCGGCGCCCGAGATCGCTTTTCCAGCCCGGCATGGCCGCGATATAGGCCTGCACGGGCGCGTCGCCGTAGCCCTTCGGGATCTGGGGGTTGCCGCCGGAGAGCAGGGTCGGCGGCGCGGCCGGGGCCTTGCTCCTGCCGACGGCGGCCTTCGGCGGTGTCTTCGTGGGCTTGCGGGCTGATGGTTTTGCGGCGGCCTGCGTCGCGGTCCTGGTTGACGTGACGGACGTCTTGTCGGCCATGGCGCCCTCTCCGCTGATCGTCGACACGTCATCAAGGATACTTTGATCTTGATGAGGACGTCACCTTATAGCAGCCGGGCCCCGGTCGGATCGGGCCCTGCCGCGTCCCGAAAACCGCCATGCATGTCTCCGCATATGCCGGGCTGGGCTGCCAAGGAGCACTCCCCATGAGCACGACGAGCGATGCCCGTTTCTGGGACCGGACGTCACGGAAATACGCCAGGGGCGCGGTCGCGGACCCGGCCGGCTACGAACGCACGCTGGACCGGACCCGCGCCCTGCTGCGACCCGGAGACCGGGCGCTGGAGCTGGGCTGCGGCACGGGCACGACGGCGCTCCGGCTCGCCGGCGGTGTGCGGAGCTATCTCGCGACGGATATTTCCGCCGGAATGATCGCGATCGCCGAAGAGAAGCGCGCCGCCAGCCCCGTCCCGGAGCTCGCCTTCCGCACCGCGACCGCGGAGGCGCTGATGCCCGGGGCCGCGCCTTTCGACGCGATCCTGGGCTTCAACTATCTCCACCTGGTCCGCGACCTGCCCGGTACGCTGCACCGCATCCATGCCCTGCTTGCGGCGGAGGGCCTGTTCATCTCCAAGACGCCCTGCGTCGGGGACATGAACCTGCTGATCCGGCTTGCCGTGCCTGCGATGCGCGCGATCGGAAGGGCACCCTATGCCGGCATCTTCCGGGCGGTGGAGCTGAGCCGGCTCATCTCTGCCGCGGGCTTCGACATTCTTGCCACCGAATGTCACGCCACCAAGGGCAATGACGGGCGTCCCTACATCGTGGCGCGCAAGAAATGACCGCCGGGGCCCTCGAGGGGACCGCGGCGAGGACACGCAATGCGTTGTTTTGTCTCCGAAAATGCGATCGCTATGGTGTTAACTGCCGCGTCTGTTCATGTTATGTTCCATGAACAAGGCGCAGACCGATTCGGCGACGGAGGCCCCGGCCACTCCCCAGGAGGAGCGGGCGGCGCGGCATCTGCGCATGCTCGCCGAGGCGGCCGAGATCCATATGGAGGTCATGAAGGCCACCCGCACCGAGGCGGTCGAAGCGCCGCAGCCCGGCGTCGACTATCCCCAGCGGATCGCCGTCATCACCCGCTCCCTGCGGCTGACCCTGCTCCTGGAGGAGAAATTCGCCGGCCAGCGCAATGAGCGGCGCAAGGCCGCGGCGAAGCGTGAGGCGGCCCAGGAGGACTGGCACGCGCTGCGGGTGAAGCTGGCGATGCTGGCGGCGGCCTACGAATCGTCCGAGGACGGTGAGGAGGTGCAACGCCGCGCCACCGAGGTGTGCGAGCGGGTCGAGCGGCCGGAGGTGGTCGAGCTGATCGAAGCCAGCCGGGTCGAGGTCGCGGTGGCGGCGTTGTGCCGGCGCTGGGGCTATCCGGTGCAGGTGAAGCGCTGGCTCGAAATGGCCGACGAGGCCATGGAGGAGCTGGGTTTCCTGCCGTCGCAGGACGGCGAGGACGATGACGATCCGCCCGAGCCCCGCTCGGCCGGCGTCGGCCGCCGCAAACCCAAGCCGCCGGATACCGGGTGAGCCGCCGGCGAACTCACCCGCTTCACCAACCTTCAGCACTCGCGAACGCAGCCTTCCACACTCCCCCTCCCCTTGCGGGAGGGGGTTGGGGGAGGGGTCTGCACGCGTCCGCGCGTCTGTCGTCCCTGAGACCCTCGTCATCCCCGCTTTCAAAAGCGGGGATCTCGTCACGCCGGATGCAGATTCCCGCTTTCGCGGGATTGCGGCCAAGAAGGGGAAACTCAATCCTGCCCCACACGGGCTGGCATCCGGCCCGGCCCTTTGTAGGATGCAAGCAGGCGCGGCCGGAGCGGCCGCCGAGTCGCGACGGGAGGACATATGGCCGACATCGCCTATCTCGGCCTCGGCCTGATGGGCCGGGGCATGGTGCGCAACCTGCTGCAGGCGGGGCACCGCGTGCATGCCTGGAACCGCAGCGCCGTCGAGCTGCCGGAGGAGATCGCCGCGCATCCCGGCTATATCCGCGCCGCCTCCGTGGCGGAGGCGGCCGCCGGCCGCGACCGGATCATGCTCTGCGTCACCGGGCCGGACGCCCAGCGCGCGGTGCTGCTCGGCCCCGACGGCGCCTTCGCCCATGCCGCCAGGGGCGCGGTGGTCGTCGACAGCACCACCACCGACCCCGCGGTGTCGCGCAGCCTGGCCGAAGCGGCCGCACAGGCGGGCCACGCCTATCTCGACGCCCCGGTCTATGGCAGCAAGGACCAGGCCTGGGACGGCAGCATCGGTTTCATCGTCGGCGGCGACGCCGCGGTGCTGCAGGCGGTGCGGCCGATCCTGGAGGCGGTGTCGGGCGGCGTGCACCATCTCGGCCCCAGCGGCGCCGGCGCGGTGATGAAGCTGATCGGCAACCTCCTGTCCGCGGCGCAGATGGCGGCGCTCGGCGAGGGCCTGGCCCTGGCCCGCAAGAACGGGCTGGCGGCCGACGGCGTGATCGAGGTGCTGGACCGGTTCGGCGGCTCCTCCGGCGTCATCCGCGGCACCGCCCGCAAGACCCTGGCCAACGACTTTGCGCCGGCCTTCCACCTCAAGAACATGGCCAAGGACATCGGGCTGATGCTCGATCTCGGTCGCGCCAGCGGCGTGCCGATGCCGGGCACCGCCCTGACCGCAGAGCTGTACCGCGCCGCCCTGGTCGCCGGCTATGGCGAGCTGCAGGCCAACGCCGTGCACAAGGTGCAGTTCCGCCTCGCCGGCATCGAGGAATGAACCTCTCAGGCCCATCCCGCCCGGCCACGGCCGGCGGCGCCTACACCCAGCCGGCGACGCTGGCCGATGGCCGGGTCCTCCGCTATCGCCGCATGGGCGCGGGCGGCGGCATTCCGATCGACCCGATCGTCATGGTGCACGGCTTCGCCGGCGAGCTGCTGACCTGGGCCGGCTGCCAGGTGCAGCTCTCGGCCCGGCACCCGACCTATGCGTTGGACCTGCCCGGCCATGGCGGCTCGTCCAGGGATCTCGGTTCGGGCGGCGTGCCCGGCCTGGCCGAAGCCCTGCTGGCCTTCCTCGACGCGGTCGGCATCGGCCGCGCCCATCTGGTCGGCCATTCGCTGGGCGGGGCGGTGGTGCTGCAGGCGGCCCTGTCCCGCCCGGACCGCGCCGCCTCGCTGACCCTGGTCGCGTCTAGCGGCCTGGGCGAGGAGGTCGACACCGGCTTCATCGACCGGCTGCTCGGCGCCGACGACCCGGAGACGCTGGCGGCAGTGCTGCGGCCGCTCTATGCCGATCCCGGGCTGATCACGGCGGAGCTCGGCGAGCTGGTGCTGGCGGCCCTGTCCGGCCCGGGCGTGCGGGCGACGCTGCGCCGCCTGGCCGACCAGTGTTTCACCCCAAGCCGCCAGCGCCTGGTGCTGCGCGACCGGCTGGCGGAGCTGGCCGTGCCGGTCCAGGTGCTGTGGGGCACGGACGACGCTATCCTGCCGGCGCGCCAGGCCCAGGGGCTGCCGCCGGCGGTGGCGGTGCACCTGTTCCCCGGCCAGGGCCACATGCTGCCGATCGAGGCGGCGGCCGGGGTCAGCCGGCTGATCGAAGGGATCGTCGCCGCCGGCTGACGGCTGGGGAGGTCGTCACACCACCTTGCCGGCGCGCGCGATCTGCGCTTGGCTGAAACCCCACCTCGTCCTTGCCGGAGCCCGGAATGGGGGAACTCGATCGGCTGAGCGATCTGATCGGCCGGATCTACGACGCCGGGACCGATTCGGATGCCTGGCGGCCCGTGCTCACCGACATCTGCCGCTGGACCGGCGGCGAGGTGGCGCAGATCCTGGTGCTGGAAGCGACGGCCGCGGCTCCCTTCTTCAATGTTGCGGTCGGCTATGATGCGGCCGCCCATGCCCGCTATCTGCGCGACTATGCGCTGGAGGATCCGCGCCTGCCGGCCTGGCGGCGCCTGCCGCCGACCGTACAGCTCTGCCATGAGGTGGTCGATCCCGGCTGGCTCGACCGCCAGGATTTCGGCGCGTTCCTGGACGAGAACGGCTGCCGCTGGACCATGGCCACGATTGACCCGGCCTTCGACGGCGTCGCCGGGACGAGCGTGCGCCGGCCGCGCCGGGCCGGGCCGTTCACGCCGGAGGAGGCGCAGCGATTCGACCTGCTGGTGCCGCATATCCGCCGCGCGCTGGCGGTGGCCCAGCGGCTGGACGGGCTGGCCGGCCGGGCCCGGCTCGCCGAGGATGTGCTCGACCGGTTCGACCGGGCGGTGGTGCTGCTCGCCGCCAACGGCCGGGTGGTGCATGTCAACGCCATGGCGGACCGGCTGTTCGAGAGCGGCCGGCTGCAGCTGCGGGGCAATCGGCTCGATTCCGCCGATCCGGCCGAGGCGGCGGCGCTGCGCGGGCTGATCGCGGCCACGCTGGATCCAAGGCCCGGCGGCGGTGCGGTCAAGCTCCTGTCCGGCACGGCCGGGGCGCCGCTGATCGCCGGCGGCTGCCGCCTGCCGGACCGGCGCCCGACCGCCGTCGCCGTGCCGCAGGCCGTGGCGGCGCTGTTCCTGAGCCCGATCGGGGCCAGCCCGGACGATCTGGGCCAGGTGTTGCCGGGGCTGTTCGGCCTCAGCCGGGCCGAGGCGCGGCTGGCCGTGGCCCTGCATGACGGCTTCTCCCTGTCCGAGATCGCGGGGCAGCTGCAGCTCAGCCGCGAGACGCTGCGCAGCCAGCTCCGCGCCGTCTTCGACAAGACCGGCACGCGGCGGCAGGGCACCCTGATCCGGCTGCTGACCGACCTGGCCCGCGAAAGCCGGCTGGCGCGGCCGGGGGTGTAGCGGGCCGAAGCTGTGATGGCGGACACGGCGCGGCCACAATGATTTGGTTAACCTGCTGTCATAGAGACAGCACAGCGAACCGTTTCATGTCCTCCACCGTACTTGATCGTCACGCCGAGCGGAATTCAGGGCTCGACCTCATCCAGCTCGCCGGCCGACTCTGCCTGGCGCTGGTGTTCTTCGCCGCCGGCATCTCCAAGATCCCCGAATGGGCCTCGATGGTGGCGACGGTGCAGAGCCGCGGCCTGCCCGAGCCCGAGCTGCTGCTTGCCGCCGCCGCGGCGCTGCAGATCGTCGCCGGCGCCTTCCTGCTGCTCGGCTGGCACACCCGGCTGGCGGCCCTGGCCCTGGCCGGCTTCACCATCGTCGCCACCGTGCTCTTCCACCCGTTCTGGGACTCGGCCCCGAACCGGTTCGAGCTCGATTTCGCGATCTCCATGAGCAACCTCGCCGTGCTCGGCGGGCTCTTGTTCATCGCCGGCACCGGCGGCGGCCGCCACTCACTCGACAGCGGCCCCGGCGAGGACTGAGCCACACAGCAGAAGGGCGCGCGACCGCAGGCCGCGCGCCCTTGCTTGGTCTCCGCGCGCGGAGAGGCTGTTTCGAAACTCGCTCCGGCGAGTCAGCTGGCGTGGTTTTCGAGAACCGGCGCGCAGCGGACATCGGTCCGTGAGCACCGGAAGCGGAGAAAACCGCGTCAGATGGCCGTCGGAGTAGAGTTTCGAGGCGGCCTCTCACCAGCCGGCGATCACCGCGCCTTTGAACCGGTCGGCCAGGAACTGCTTCACCGCATCGGTGTGGTAGCTCTCGACCAGGGTCTTGACCCAGGGCTCGTCCTTGCGCGCGGTCTGCACCGCGATGATGTTGACATAGGGGCTGTCCGCCGCCTCGCGCAGGATCGCGTCCTTGGCCGGGTCCAGCCCGGCCTCGACCGCGTAGTTGGTGTTGATCGCCGAGATGTCGGTGTCGTCCAGCGACCGCGGCAGCTGCGCCGCGTCCAGCTCGATGATCTCGAGCTGTTTCGGATTCGCGGTGATGTCGGCCACGCTCGGCTTCAGCCCGACGCCGTCGGCCAGCGTGATCAACCCGGCGGCCTGCAGCAGCAGCAGGACGCGGCCGCCATTGGTCGGGTCGTTCGGGATGCCGACGGTGGCGCCGTCGCGCAGCTCGCCGATCGCCTTGATCTTCTTCGAGTAGATGCCGATCGGGAAGGTGACGGTGTTGGCCACCTTGCTGATCTTGTAGCCGCGCTTATCGATCTCGTTCGCGAGATAGGGCTCGTGCTGGAACGAGTTGGCGTCGAGCTCGCCGGAATCGAGCGCCGCGTTGGGCACGACATAGTCCGAGAACTCGACGATCTCGATGTCGAGGCCCTTTGCATGCGCGATCGGCTTCACCTGCTCCAGGATCTCGGCATGCGGCCCCGGCGTGACGCCGATCTTCACGGTCTCGGCCAAAGCGGGCTGCACGGCCAGGGCGAACGCCGCCGCGGCCAGAATCGTCTTCAGGCTCATTGTATCCCCCTCGAAACGGATTGGTTCAGGCGGCGCGCTGCCGCTTGTTGACGCGGCGGGCCAGCCGGTCGCCGGCCATCTGCACCGCCTGCACGAACAGGATCAGCACGATCACCACCGCGGCCATCATCTCCGGCATGAAGCGCTGGTAGCCGTAGCGGATGCCGAGGTCGCCCAGCCCGCCGCCGCCGACCGCGCCGACCATGGCGGAATAGCCGATCAGGCTGACCACGGTCAGGGTCAGGCCCAGCACGATCGCCGGCATCGCCTCGGGCACCAGCACCTTGCGCACGATCTGCAGCGGCGTCGCGCCCATCGCCTTCGCCGCCTCGACCAGGCTCTGGTCGACCTCGCGCACCGCCGCCTCGATGATCCGGGCGATGAAGGGCATGCAGGCGATGGTCAGCGGCACGATCGCCGCCGTGGTGCCGATCGAGGTGCCGGCGATCAGCCGGGTGAAGGGGATGATCGCCACCACCAGGATGATGAAGGGGGTGGAGCGGGTGGCGTTCACCACCAGCCCGACGATGCGGTTGGCCGCCGGCGCCGCGAACAGCTCGCCCTTGCCGCTGGTCGCCAGCCAGATGCCGATCGGGCCGCCCAAGAGCGTGCCGATCGCGGCCGAGACCGCGACCATGTACAGCGTCGCCCAGGCGGCGTCAGCCAGCAGCGCGAAGAGTTGCGGGGACATGGCCCAGAACCTCGACGGAAAGCTTGAGGGAAGTGAGGAAATCGATCGCGGAGCGCGCCGCCTCCGGCCCGCCCGGGATGGCGATGATCAGGGTGCCGAAGGGGGCGCCCTGCACGCTGTCGACCCGGCCGTGCAGCAGCGCCGCATCGATGCCCAGGCGGCGGGCCAGTTGGCCCAGCGCGGTGGTGCCGGCCTGGGACCCGGCGAAGACCAGCCGCAGCACGGTCTCGCCGCCGGCCGAAGGCCGCTCGGACAGCCTGGTCGCCAGGTCCTCCGGCAACTCGGCACCGGTGACGCTGGCGACGAAGGCGCGGGCCGTCGCGGTCTGCGGCCGGGTGAACAGGTCGAACACCCGCGCCTCCTCGATCACTCGGCCCTGCTCCAGCACCGCGACACGGTGGCAGATCGCCTTGATCACCGCCATCTCATGGGTGATCAGCACGATGGTCAGGCCCAGCTCGCGGTTGATCTTCGCCAGGAGCTGCAGGATCGAGGCCGTGGTCTCGGGATCGAGGGCGGAGGTCGCCTCGTCGCACAGCAGAACGTTGGGTTCGCTGGCCAGCGCCCGGGCGATGCCGACGCGCTGCTTCTGCCCGCCGGACAGCTCGGCCGGATAGCGGTCGCGCTTGTCGGTCAGCCCGACCAGCTCCAGCAGCCGGTCGACGCGCGCCGCGATGCTGCGGCGATCGAGACCGGCCAGTTCCAGCGGCAGGGCGACGTTGGCGAAGACGGTGCGGGAGGAGAGCAGGGCGAAATGCTGGAAGATCATGCCGATCTTCCGCCGTTCGGCCCTGAGATCTGCCTCCGACAGGGCCGTCAGCTCGGTGCCGTCGACCGTGACGGTGCCGCTGGTCGGCCGCTCCAGCAGGTTGATCAGGCGGATCAGGGTCGACTTGCCGGCGCCGCTGGGCCCGATCACGCCGAAGATCTCGCCGCGCTCGATGGTCAGGGAGACGTCGGCCAGCGCCGCGACCTGGGCCTGGCCGGCCCGTGTGAAGGTCTTGGAAACGGAGTCGAGGCGGATCATGGGCGATGCCGGATCAGTGGGTCGGTGCGAGGCGGAACAGGGCCGGCCGGTGGGGCAGGGTGGCCGCGGGCCCGGATCAGGCGCGGCGACAGCGCATCGGCGCTGCGGCCGGGGGCCGGCGCGCAAAAGGGCTGTGGGGGGCCGTCCTGGTCATCGTCGTGTCCTGCCTCGTCTCGCCGAGGGAACCACGACCTGCATCGTGGCGCTTTAGCGGTTGGTGACGCGGGCGCAAGCTGCTTCCCATCAAATCGCCGCGGGCCCGTCGCGGTGGGCCGATCCGTCGCCCTTTAGATATCGCGCCGCACCAGGAAGGTCAACAAACCGCGCCATGCGATGTGTGGATTGCTGAGTTTCACATACTGTTTTTGAACTATCTTGGCTGCTTGTCGGAGGGCGCCGGGGCGGGGTTTGCGTCCGATCATGGCAAGTTCATGACATGCATGCTTACCATTGCTGCGCTGCAAAAAGGCCGATCCTGACCCGTCGCGAACGTCATACATTAGAGGGGCACAAGGAAAAACAGAGGGCCGGTCTCGCCGGCAGATGAGGTAAGCATGCATATCGATGTTCTGGACTTTGCTCCCGCCGCCCGCCGCGCCGGCCTGTTCGCCCGCCTCCGCGGCGCCGTCGCGCATCGCATCGCCGAGCGCCGGGCATACAACCGGGTTTTCGACGAGCTGCTGAAGCTCGACCGGCGCGAGATGGACGAGCTGGGCATCGGCCCGGCCGATTTCGACGCCATCGCCCGCGGCACCTATCGCCGCTGAGCGGTCTCTGATCTGGGCGCGGCCGCCTGTCGCAGGGCCGGCGCCGCCGAAATGGAACAGGGCGCCCGCCCGCCGCAGCCGCACGAGCCGGCCCGCGGCAGGCCGGGGCGCCCTGTTTGCATTCGCACCTGACGCGACTGTCATTTGGCGGATCGGCCGGACGGCGCTATATGAGCATCCCATGAGCAAGAGATCACTGGCGGCGATCGGGCCGCGGACCGGCCAACTGACGGACTGGCAGATCGCGAAGCGGATGATGCGCGAGCACATGAAGGGCCATTTCTGGCGCTTCGTGATGGCCTTCCTGTGCCTCGCCGCGACCGCAGCCGCGACCTCGGCGATCCCTTACGCCCTGCAGCACACCCTCGACGGCATCTTCACCGCGAAGAATGCCGAGCTGCTGATGCCGATCTCGATCGCCGTGGTCGTCATCTTCTTTGTGCGCGGGGTATCGACCTACGGCTTCACCGTGGTGATGAACAGCATCGGCCGGCGCATCGTCGCCGAGCTGCAGATGCGCATGTTCAGCCGGAAGATCTGGGACGACCTGGCCAGCTTCCACGCCACCGCCTCCGGTCATCTGGTCAGCCAGTTCATCTACAACGTCCAGGCGGTGATGGGGGCCGTCTCGACCAGCGCCGCATCGATCGGGCGTGACGCCACCACCCTGATCGGCCTTCTGGTGGCGATGTTCTACATGGACTGGCGGCTGGCGCTGGTCGCCTCGATCACCTTCCCGCTTTCGGCCCTGCCGGTGATCAAGGTCGGCCGCGACCTGCGCAAGGTGACCCGCAAGTCGCAATTCGGCATGGGCGAGCTGACCAGCTATCTGACCCAGGTGTTCCAGGGCATCCGCCACGTCAAGGCCTACAACGCCGAGCAGCGCACGATCAAGGCGACCGAGACCTTCGTCCAGGCGGTCTCGCGGCTGTCGCAGCGGATGACGCGGATCAAGTCCTACAACACTCCGTTCATGGAGGTGCTGTCGGGCATCGCCATCGCCGGCGTCATCTTCTACGGCGGGTCCCAGGTGATCAGCGGCAACCGCACCACCGGCGAGTTCACGGCCTTCATCTTCGCGCTGATCTCGACCTACGATCCGCTGAAGCGGATCGTGAACACCTGGGGTTCGGTGCAGGTGGGGATGACCGCGGCGGAGGGCATCTTCGCCATGATTGACAAGCAGCCGACCATCACCGATCGGCCAGGCGCCGCGGTGCTGGACCGGGTGACCGGCGCGATCCGGCTCGAGGATGTGCACTTCTCCTACGGCCCGGCCATCCCGGCGCTGCGCGGCATCTCGATCGAGATCCCGGCCGGCCGGACGGTGGCGCTGGTCGGGCCGTCCGGCGCCGGCAAGTCGACGCTCCTGAATCTGATCCCGCGCTTCTACGACCCGACCTCGGGCGCGGTCCGGATCGAGGGGCACGACATCCGCGAGGTCACCCAGCATTCGCTGCGCGAGCAGATCGGCCTGGTCAGCCAGGAGACCACGCTGTTCGACGCCACGGTGCGCGACAACATCGCCTATGCCCGCCCGGGGGCGAGCCAGGAGGAGATCGAGGCGGCAGCCCGGGGGGCGGCGGCGCACGACTTCATCTCCGCCCTACCCCAGGGCTACGACACCCAGATCGGCGAGCATGGGGTGCGCCTCTCCGGCGGCCAGCGGCAGCGCCTGTCGATCGCCCGCGCCATGCTGAAGAACGCGCCGATCCTGCTGCTCGACGAGGCGACCTCGGCGCTGGATACCGAGAGCGAGCGCCAGGTGCAGGATGCGCTGACCCGGCTGATGGTCGGCCGCACCACGCTGATGATCGCGCACCGCCTCTCCACCGTGCGCGGTGCCGACCTGATCTACGTCCTGGATCACGGCCAGGTCGTCGAGACCGGCAGCCATGCCGAGCTGCTGAAGCGCGGCGGCCTCTATGCCCGGCTGTGGACGATGCAGACGGCGGAGGATGAGCAGGCCGAGGCAGAAGCACGGCCCGCCGTGGCGGTGGCGGGGTAGGATGGGGGCTCAGGCCCGGGCGGCGGGCGGGCGGTCGCCGCGTCTGTTCTGCGACATGACGCCGATCCTGGCACATGCGCGCGGCCACACCACCGTCACCGGCGTGCAGCGCGTGGTGTTGCGGGTGGTGGGGCATCTGGTGGCGACGCATGGCGCGGACGCGATCCGTGGCATTGCCTGGCATCCGAAGTTGCGCCGCGTGGTCGAGATCGACCTGTCCTTCCTCGGCCCGGACTACCGCTTCGAGGCCCATCACGCCGAATTCGTCCGCGACATGGCGATTCCCCACGATGCGGGGGGGGCGGGCCGGGCGCCGCTGCGCCGGCTGGCGGCGAAGCTCGGCCGGCTGCGCTGGCGGCTGGGGGTTGCATCCGGTTTCGGCCGGCGCCTGTCGCGGCCGACCCTGAGTCCGTCCGACCGGATCTTTCTGCCGGTGCCGACGCTTCGCAACGACCCGTACATCGCCTTCCTCACCGAGCGGAAAGCGGCAGGCAATGCGGTGTTCCAGCTGATCCACGACGTGATTCCGGTGAAGCTGCCCGAATTGGCGAAGCCGGGGCACGAGGCCGAGTTCCGCCGCTTCCTCGCCCGTGTGCCCGATTATGTGTCGGGTTTCCTCTGCGTGTCGGACCAGACCGAGACGGATCTTCGCGAGGTCCTGCCGGCCACCGGGAAAAGCATCCCCACCAGGGTCACCCCGCTGGCCCATGAGTTCGCCGGCGACGCGGCGGACGACGCCGCGGTCGGCCCCGCCGTGCGCACGATTGCCGAGGCGCCGTTCGTGCTGTGCGTCGGCACGATCGAAGTGCGGAAGAACGCCTACGCCCTGGTCCAGGCCTGGGATCGGCTGCGGTTGGAACTGGGCCAGCGGCTGCCCCGCTTGGTCCTGGCCGGCCAGCGCGGCTGGCGCACCGAGGATCTGTTCGAGCTGCTGGCGAGGACCGGACATCTCGGCGGCACGGTCGCGGTGGCCGAGACGCCGACGGATGCCGAGTTGGCCTTCCTGTACCAACTGTGCCTTTTCACCGTGTTCCCCAGCCTGTACGAGGGCTGGGGCCTGCCGATCGGCGAAAGCCTGTGGTTCGGCAAGCACTGCATCGCCTCGAAGACGTCCTCGATGCCGCAGGTCGGCGGTGATCTGGCCGAGTATGTCGATCCCAAGGACGATGAGGGCTTGCAGCAGGCCATCCTGCGGGCGCT
Organism: Inquilinus sp. OTU3971; assembly: GCF_038440215.1. Lineage (NCBI taxonomy): Bacteria > Pseudomonadati > Pseudomonadota > Alphaproteobacteria > Rhodospirillales > Rhodospirillaceae > Inquilinus > Inquilinus sp. OTU3971. The sequence goes on from NZ_JASATH010000102.1 coordinate 13,204, forward strand.
CCAGGAATCGAACTATGTCTCGGCAAGGGAGCATCGGATTCGGCAGGCGGAACTCCGGCGCTGGTCCGATGTCGCCCGGGACGTCTACGGGGCGGTGATGGCGGATGCATCGGAGGGCGGCCGCCTCGCCCATGCCGTCGGCTCTCGTCAGCTCCGGTCGGTGCCGGGATAGGCGTGTGGGGGAAAGCCAGGTCGGGGGGTAAATGAAGGTCGCCATCGTTGCGCCAAGTTCGGTCCCATTCACGATCGGCGGAGCCGAAAATCTATGGCTCGGCCTGCTGAGCTACATCAATAAAGAGACCCGGCACGATGCGGAGCTCATCAAGGTGCCGAGCCCCGAGCGCACCTTGCCTGAGCTGGTTTCGAGCTACGAGAATTTCTCTCGACTGGATCTGAGCCACTTCGATCTGGTCATTTCGACCAAGTATCCGGCATGGATGATCAGGCATGACAATCATGTCTGTTATCTCCAGCACAGATTGCGCGGGCTGTACGACGTATATCCAGGGACTCGATTTGGCCCGCTGCCGGACTATGGGGATACGGTGGTCGAGTCACTGCAGAGATTCATGCAGAAATGGCGCGGGCAACGGGATGCGCTGCCTGAATTCTTCGACAGGGCTCGTGCCGTTATGGGCAGGGGGGGAGAAGCGCTGGCCTTTCCCGGACCTTTCGCCCGAGAGGTGGTCCATTGGCTGGATGGGATCGGCCTGTCCCGCGACGCCGTCAGAAAATTCGCCGCCATCTCCGAGACCGTCGCCAGCCGCAAGGACTATTTCCCGGCCGATGTCGCCGTTGACGCCATTCATCACCCTACGTCTCTCGACGGCCTGCGCACGGGCAGCTATGATTACCTGTTCACCTGCAGCCGCCTCGATAAGCCCAAACGCATCGACCTGATCATCAATGCGATGCGGCAGGCGAATATACGCATGCAGTTGAAGATCGCGGGGACCGGACCGGAAGAGGCCCGGCTGCGGGATCTTGCCGGCAATGATCCGAGGATCGAATTCCTTGGTTTCGTGAGAGACCCGGAGCTCGTCGACCTCTATGCGGGGGCGCGCGCCGTCGTATTTGTGCCGAAAGACGAAGATTACGGCCTGATCACCGTCGAAGCGATGATGTGCGGCAAGCCGGTGATCACCACCGATGATTCTGGCGGGCCGAACGAGCTGATCGAACCGGGCCGGACCGGCTATTCGACGAAGGCAGATGCGAGGGAGCTTGCCAAGGCGATGACGACGCTGGCGCAATCCCCTGACCTTGCGGTCCAGATGGGGACGGCGGCAAAGCAGCGCATCAGCCGGATCACCTGGAAAACGACGGTCGACCCGCTCCTCATCCCACCGCCCCAGGCGGCGCCGGGGAAGGCCCGCCGGCCGAAGCTCTGCGTGGCTGTGACATTCCCTATCTTTCCTCCCCGAGGAGGAGGGCAGAGTCGGGTGTTCCACCTCTATCGGCATCTGGCGCAAAGCTACGATGTCGATGTCGTGTGCATCACAAACGCCAACGACCTTCCGTCCGACCGGCTGGTGGCGCCGGGGCTCAGGGAAATCCGGATCCCGAAATCGAGTGCGCATCGTGACGCGGAACTCGCGCTTACGCGCGAAGTCGGAGGAGTACCCATAACCGATGTGGCGATGCCGCGGCTCGTGCATCTCACGCCGGAATACCGGGCGGCGCTGTCCGGCTCCATGGCAGAGGCCGAGGTCGTCGTCGCGTCCCACCCTTATCTGTTTCCCCTGATCCGGGAGATGAGCACACAGCCGATCTGGTACGAGGCTCACAATGTCGAGATCGATCTGAAGCGAGCCATGCTGCCGGACACGGCGACCGCGCGAGCCCTCCTCGCGGACACGGAAAGAGTAGAGCGGGAGTGTTGCGAGGCTGCCGAACTCGTCATGGCCTGTGCGAAGGGCGATCAAGAGGTGTTCGAGCGCAAGTTCGACGTGCCCGGCGCGAAATTTGTCGAGGTTCCGAACGGCGTCGATCTCGAATCGGTTTACTACACGGGGCCGAAATCTCGTGCCGCCAACAAGGAGCGCCTGGGTATAGAAGACTGCTTCACGGCGCTTTTCATCGGCAGTCGGCATCAACCCAACAACGATGCCGTCGAGGAAGTTCTTCAGTTTGCGCCACAGTGCCCCGACATGCGATTCTTGGTTCTTGGAAGCGTGGCCGGATACTTCGTGGACCGGGCGGTGCCGGAGAATGTGGGCTTCATGGGTGAGGTGGACGACCTAACCAAGGATGTGGTGCTGGGCGCGGTCGATTGCGCGATCAACCCGATGACGACGGGATCGGGGACCAACCTGAAGATGCTCGACTACTTCGCGAGCGGGATCCCCGTGGTCTCGACCCCGCATGGTGCACGGGGGATCGCTGTCGCCGACGGCGTTCACCTGCAGATCAGCAAGATTTCCCAGTTCCCTCGCGCCCTCGCCCAGCTGAAAGGCGAGGTCGGCACCGCCGGATTGGCCAGACGTGTCGCTGCCGCCCGGCTTCTTGTCGAAGAGCAGTACGGGTGGTCTGCGATCGCCCGCAATTTCCTGTCGCACATTCATGCGGAAACCCGTGGAGAGCGAGGGCGGATGTCTGATCGGGCGGTCGGACAGGGGGCGCTGTGATGGCGTCTCCCGCTCAGTCGCCCTCGGTCGACGAGATCATCAACCGCGTCAATGTGGAGGTCGAGCGCCGGCGGCGGCAACCGCCGGTCGTCCCGACCGAAGCCGGTGGACCGGCTTCCGCTCATCCGGGTGCCGCTTCGGCATGGCCGCCTGCAGCCGCGGCACCGCAGGCCCTTCCGGCCAAGAAGAAATACGCGCTTGATGAGTTTCTCCGGCTGGGCGACGAGACGTTCGTCCGCGCGGCCTACCAGGGATTGTTGCGTCGTGAACCCGACCCGCAGGGGCTGGCACGACAGCTTCGGCGTCTCAGATCCGGCCGGGCATCGAAGACGGATATTCTGATCAGCCTGCGCTGGTCGCCAGAAGGACGGAAGTACGCCGTCAAAGTCTCCGGCCTCAAGCGGCTGCGCCGATGGCGGTCTGCCGGCCGGGTGCCGATCCTTGGCCCGACCATGCGATGGCTGCTCATGCTCGGGCGTCTGCCGAGGCTATGGCGCGAGGTTCGCCGCCAGAGCGCGCAAAGCGAGCAGATGAGCCTGTCCTGGCAGAATTTTGCAGGCCTGCTGCAACAACGCGGCCAAAGCCATGAGGATCTGGTTCTGGCTCTTCGCGACCGCATCGAAGAGCTGCAGGCCGCCTCGGCGTCCGCTATCTCGGATCTGCAGCGGCAGAACGCGGAAATCCGGAGGCAATTCAAGCTTCTCGCGGACGCCAGCTCGTCGGGCCGGCAGGAATCGAAGGACGGCGACTGATACCAGCGGTCTGTGAGATCCGCTCTCCGGCTCTCTTCGTCACGGGCGACCCGGATCAGCCGGCCGGCTTCAACTCCTCGGGCAACTCCACGCCATATTTCTCGGCGCCGCGGCGAAGATAGGCCCAGAAGAAGGGATTGTGCCGCCATTGGCACTCCCGCCAGAACAGCTGCAGGTATCGGCTGGGGTGCTTGCGGTACAGGAGGGCGTCCTTTTCAAAGAAGCGCGACCGCTCGGCCAGGGATTCACGCTCGACCGACCGGGGATGGGGAGGATGAAACACCCAGGCCTCATGCGAGAAGGGGACTCGCCCCAGCTCCAGGGCCCGCCAGCCAAGATCGGTGTCCTCGCGGAAATGGGGGTTGTCGAACAGGAGATCGAACCCGTTGAGGGCGTGGAACGCTTCCATACGGAGGAAGAAGTTGGCGGTCATGAAGGCCAAGCCTTCGAAACCCTCATTGGTAACCGGCCGCCATTCCGGATCGTCGACCCGGTCGGACAGGACGAGGCCCTCCACCCCGACGACGCCGGGATCGTCGAACAGCGGCCGCGCAGACGCAAGCCAATCCTGGCCGGGTTCGCAGTCGTCGTCGGTGAAGGCGATCACCTCTCCAACGGCCAGGTCGGCCCCCGTATTGCGCGCCGGCACCGCGCCACGGACGTCGGTGTGCACATAGGTCAGGCGGAAGCCAAAGGGTTTGTCCCTGTCGGGCCACGGCTCCGCGCTCTGATCGATGACGATGACCTCGAAGTCGTCGTCGCTCTGGCTCGCCAGACGCGCCATCAGCCGCGACAGATGGTCGTGTCGCTCATAGGTCGGAACGACGATCGAGAAGAAGACCGGACGCCCCAGGGCTTGATGACGGTGCTGCAGCAGACGGCCGACGTTGGCCGAGATGCGCTCCCAGGAGTAGCTCCTGTCGGCTTCCGTCCTCGCGGCGTCCGAGAGCTCCTCCCGGGCGGGCGCATTGGCGGCCAAGCGCGATACGGCCGTCGCGAAACCGTCCGCATCCGCGACGAGAAAGGCCGTGTTCGCCGTCTCGATGCCTCGCGCGCCCACCCTCGTGGTCACGATCGGCAAGCCCCAGGCCATGAACTCCAGCATCTTGATGTTGGTGCCCGAGCCGCTGAACATCGGATTGACGGCGATATCCGTGACCGAGAGCCAGTCCCGCTTGGCATCCTCCGACAGGCCGCCCGTCACGACGAGATTGGCGGCTTCGAGACCAGCCTTCCTGACCTCGTCGCCGGCACCGCCGCCGATGACGAACAGAACCTCCGGAACCTGCGGGGCGAGCGTGGATGCGATGAACTGTGCCGCCTCGAGATTCGGGGCGTAGAGGCTGCCGAGGAAGAAGGCGACGGGGCGGTCTCCCAGGCCCAGACGGTCCCTGATCTCACGCCGTTCGGCGGTCGTGGGGCGGGGGATCTGTCGGGTGAAGGCTCCGTTCGCCGCCACCCGGATCTTGCCCGGCGGGATATCGTAGAGCCGGGAGAACAGCAGCCGGTCCTCGTGCGAGCAGGCCAGGATCAGGTCTGCCGCGCGACACAGCCGGACCTCGACATCCACCACGCCTCGGGCGATCTGCGTACCGGCGCCCTGGTCGTCAAGCAGTTCCGTTCGCAGCAGGCCTTCGACGTTGTGGGCATCGTAGACAATCAGCTGGCGCGAGGGATCGAGGACGTCGCGCGCGAGCGGGTAGACCCAGGGGTGCGAGAACACGACGGCATCCGCCTCGGCCGCGGCCCTGCGGGCGGCCGCGACGTAGTCCGGTGAGAGTTGGGCCGTGGTGTGGAACGTGCTGTCGATGACCGTCTTTCCCCCGGCTGCTCTCCTCTGCCGCTTCGCCTCGGCGAAGTGGGCCTCGCTCAGCGGCACCATGATCTCGCGCAGCGTCGGCGAGAGCATCTGGTCGCGGAAGCCGGGGCCTGGCCAGTCATAGCTGCCGACATAGGTCGCGGCGTGCTCGGCTCCGAGGCCGTGATAAAGCCCCAGAAGCCGCAGTCGTCCCCCGCCCACGGGCGGGTCTATCGGCTGCATGTCGAGGATCGCGATACGCATGTCGGTTCTTATGACGGAAATTCAGTGCGAGGAAGGAGTATCGATAAGGCCGAGGGCTCGGGCCAAACTATGGCCGATTCGTTCCCAGGTGATATGCGCGACGGAGGATCGGCCACGGCCGCCCATCGCCATCGCCATCCCGGGATCCTCTACCAATCGTTCGAGCCAGCCTGCAAGTGCGGAAGGGTCGGGCTGGCTCACGAAGCCGGTCTCGCCGTGCCGGACCAGACGCGACGGTTCGCCGGAATCGGTACAGGTGACAACCGGCTTGCCGCTGCCGAACGCCTCAAGGGTGATCAGGCCGAGATCCTCCCGCCTGGGAACGAAGGCGACGGCCAGCGCGTCCGCGTAGAGGGCCCGCAACTCGTCCTCGCTCACCCGCCCCAGGAAGCGGATCCGGGGATCTCCATCGGCAATGGTCTCGAAATAGGCCCGATCCTCGCCGGTCCCGGTGATCAGAAGCTGGACCGGCCGGCGCATCAGCTTCACCGCGGAGATCGCCAGGTCGACCCGCTTCCAGCGATGCAGGCGGCCCGGAAGGAGGATGTATTCGTATTGGCCCTGCCGGAGGCCGTCGAGAGTGGTCGGATGGTGCAGCACCTCGGCATCGATGCCGTTGTACTGCTTCAATCTCTCCCTGACTTCATGGCCGATCGTATAGAGGTGCTTCAGCCGTCGCGGGGCAAGGGCGGCCGTGTCCAGCTGATGGATCAGCCGGCGCTGTTCCAGCAGCGCGGCGGAGGGGGCCGGAAACTCGGCCTCGAACATGTCGTAGAAGACGCGCATCGTGTGCACCAGATACCCGACATGGTTCCGGTGACGGATGGCGTAGCTGGGCGCCTTGGTGGACACCACGCCATCGAACGCATCGAGGTTCAGATCATAGAAGCGAAGATAGCTGCCCTTGATCTGCTCGAAATTGCTCTCGTCGCTGACCGGAGACACGATCTCCGCCTGCAGCCCGGCCTTCTCCAATGCGGATTGGAGCCCGCTGTAGAGCCGCTCGACGCCGCCGACCTCGCCGGTTCCGGAGCCGGCTGCGACGATCGCGACTTTCGCTCTGCTCATAGGGGGCAACCGATCGCGCAGGGCGCGAGCGGCCGGCGGATCCGCGGCAACGCGATCACGATGCCTTCCACCCGATGATGCTGTAGTCCTGCGCGCCGAACAGCTTGCGCTGCAGCAGGCCGAGCATCGGATCGTCGTAGTCGCGATGCGCCCAGTCCATCGGATGCAGGTCCAGCACCTCGACCCCGCTGAACCCCCTGGCCGTCGCGATGAACGAGATCAGGTCCGACGGCAGCGGATTCAGATGGGTTGGGTCCATGTAGAACCGCTCGGCCGCCACCTGCAGGTTCGCGGGATTCGGCGTCTCGAAAATCACCATGCCGCCCGGCTTGAGCACGCGCAGCACCTCGTCGAACAAGGTGACGAGAACATCGAATGGAAGGTGCTCGATGATGTGGAAGCCGGTGACCGCGCCGAGGCTGCGCTCTGGCAGCGACCGCAGGACCTCGAGCGCGTCCCCCAGTGTGGCCTTGAGGCCGCGGGCATGACATTCCTCCACCATGACCCGGTTGAGGTCGATCCCCGACGCGGGGAGGCCGCTCTCGCCGAGCAATTCGAGCCACTCGCCGCGTCCGCAGCCGATATCGATCAGCTCGCCTCCGGTGGCCTCCGCGGCCTTCCTGGCGTAGGGCACATAGATCTTCTGGCGGTTCTTGATATCGTCCCGCGTGCCGCGGTAGCGGTCCTCGAACGAGACGTAGAAGGCGTCGAGCAGATGATGCCGCTCGTTGGCGATCGTCTCGAGTTGCGCCGCGTCGAGGGAGGCCGGCAGCCGCTTGCGCGCCTCGGTGAGCAGCAATTCGAGCCGCAGCTTCTGGTCGACAATGCTGCGCCAATGGCTGTTGATCCGGCCGTGCAACTCCGCCATCTCGGTTCGCAGCCGATGCAGATCCGGCGGGACGGTTTCGAGGCCGGACAGGTTCTCGGCCAGCGAGGCGATGCTGCCTCTCAGCTCCTCGGCGGTGGCCTTCGCCTGGTCTCCCAGCTCCGCGGCGGTCGTCTTCGCCTGGTCTCTCAGCTCGTCTGCGGCCGCCTTGGCCTGCTCGAGCCGGTGCTTGTTGCCCGCGACGGTCGCGGCGATGGCGTCGATGCGCCCCGCAAGATCGGATTGGGCAGCGGCCAGCGGTTCGATCTGCCGGCGCAGCTTCTCGATCGAGGCCTTCATCGGTCCGGCCAGGGCCTGCTGCTCGACACGCGCCTCGGCGGCGACCTGCTGGGCCGTCACCGTCGCCAGCGCTTCGAAATTGCGGACGTCCCGCGCGAGCCGCGGCAGCCGCGACAGATAGCGGATGCCCTTGCTGAAATTGACGATCGAGCGCAGCGGCGGCTTCCGCGCGGCCTTGGTCCAGGCCACCCGCCACCGCAGGCCGCGGATCCGGATGCCGCGTCCACGGGCTTCGGCGGAGTTGACCAGGCGCCGCAGCACCACGACGCGCTCCAGCCGGCCATGGTTGAGGTGCTTCAGATAGTGGCTACGGCCGACCACATCCGGTTCCCGGCCAAGGATCTTCACATAGGCCGATCGGATGAAGTCCTCGTTCCGCTTGCCGCGAAGCAGTTCGCGAACCGAAAACGTCCGGCGGAAGCCTTCGGGCGTGATCGGTTGGCGCGGCTCCTCGCCACCTGCCGCTTGCTGGGCCGGCGATCCAGCGGCGGGAACTGCCGTCTTGGCCGCAATCTCGGCGCGGATGCGCTTCATCAACTCGTCGAGATCTGGGGTGTCCGTCATGGGCGCGTGTCGGTCTGAGGGCTGATTGATCCGAGCCAAACACCCGGAACCGGGCTGCGTTCCGGCGGCGATCCTGGAGCTGCGCGATCGCCGCCTTATCCTGTGTCAGGGTGCGAGGGGCCCTGACATCATGGTCGTTGCGGAGTCGGTGCCTCGTCGTTCACCGACGCTTCCCGGCGGCCGGCAAGGCCGCAGAACAGCCTTGAAGTGGTGTCGCGGCCGTTCCGAATCCGAGCGGGACCATGCTTGCCTTAGCCGTTGGAAAACCATTAGGGTGCGGCCTCTTACCATAGGAATTCCGGTTGATGAAATTGGATTCGGCCGCCATCAAGATCGCAGCCTCGCAGGATCAGGCTGAAAAGTCCGGCTCTCGACTCAAGTTTCTGGATGGCCTCAGGGCTATTGCCGCCTTGTTTGTCGTTGGGCAGCACGCGGGTGAGCTCCTGTATCCCCAGTTTTTTGGGTGGAGCATCACGGTGTGGCGGCCCGGGCAATTCGGGGTCTTCCTGTTCTTCATTATCAGCGGCTTCGTCATCCCCTATACGATCGGCCGCTATCGCAGCCCGTTGTCGTTTGCTTTTGGCCGGTTCTTTCGGATTTTCCCGCTTCTGGCCGCGGCGACCGTCTTCGTACTGCTCACATCGGGACAGGACTTTTCGCTTGGAGTGATCACCGCAAATTTATTTGCGGTGCATCTGTTTCTCGCGAATATCAATATCGTGGGGTCGTCCTGGACGCTGTACTATGAGCTGATTTTCTATATTCTCATTGGTGTTGCCTTCTTTTCAAACCGGTTGCCGAACTCGTTGCGCGTCATCGCCGTTGTCCCGCTGCTGCCGCTGCTGCTGAATGGCGCCATCTCCGGTGACCTGCTGTTCGGCAGCGTGACGAAGTTCCTCGAGAGCTGGGAAGCGATCGCGACCGTGTTCGCCTTCTCGGTCGTCCTGACTATGGCGATAGCGGGCAATTCTTCGGCTGGCCTGTTGAAGGCTTTCCCCTTTACGATTGCTGTGGGATTTTTGCTTTTCCATAACTATAGAGGGATATTTTATAATTTTACGCTTGTTCAATTTTTCGCCATCGGGGTGTTGTATTATTTACACTACACGAACCGCCTGGCGACGAAGCACTTGGTCATGCTTCTGATCGGCAACGCGCTGATGATCCTGATCAATTTCCGGATCTTCTACTATCCGTTCGAGTGGCCGGCGCCGCAGCCTTTGCACGACTGGCTGGCTCCCTATTTCGTCGACGCCGACAAGGTTGGGCGCCTGGCGCCCTGGTGGACCGATCCGGTGACATATGTCTGCGCGATCGTGGTGTTCAGCTTCGGCTATTTCTTCCGCTACGGCCTGGAAGGGCGCGTGATCACCTGGCTGGGGATGATCAGCTACTCGATCTACATCGTGCACTCGGTGATCATCCACCATCTGCCGCAGATCACCGGGTCGCGGATCGTCACGTTTTTCGGCTGGATGGCGATCAGCATCGCCGTATCCTGGGTGACCTATCGCTTGATCGAGGATCCGTTCCACCGGCTGGGGCGCCTGGCCGCGCGCTGGGCCGACACTCTGTCGGATCGCCCCTCACGACACGAAACAGCAGTGGCGGAGATGACGGCGCGGTGAGATACCCGGACGGCGTCCGCGGACGCCGTTCCTGCTTGCAACCATCAGCCTCCCGGAGCCCTCCATGAAAGGCATCATCCTCGCTGGCGGCAGCGGCACCCGGCTGCATCCGCTGACGCTGGCCACCTCCAAGCAGCTGATGCCGGTGTACGACAAGCCGATGATCTACTACCCGCTCAGCGTGCTGATGCTGGCCGGGATCCGCGAGGTGCTGGTCATCTCCACCCCGCATGACATGCCGCAGTTCCAGCGCCTGCTCGGCGACGGGTCGCAATGGGGCATGGGCTTCGAGTATGCCGTGCAGCCGAGCCCGGACGGGCTGGCCCAGGCCTACATCATCGGCGCCGACTTCGTCGCCGGTGGTCCCTCGGCCCTGATCCTCGGCGACAACATCTATCACGGCCACGGCCTGCCGGAGCTGCTGGCCTCGGCCGCCGCCCAGCCCTCCGGCGCCTCGGTCTTCGCCTATCACGTCGACGATCCGGAGCGCTACGGCGTGGTCAATTTCGGCGCCGACGGCCGGGCCGCGGCGATCGAGGAGAAGCCGCGCAACCCGACCTCCAACTGGGCGGTCACCGGCCTCTATTTCTACGATGCCGAGGTGGTCGACATCGCCGCCGACCTGAAGCCCTCGCCCCGCGGCGAGCTCGAGATCACCGACGTCAACCGCGTCTATCTCGAGCGCGGCCTGCTGCATGTCGAGCGGATGGGCCGCGGCTTCGCCTGGTTCGACATGGGCACCCATGACAGCCTGCTCGAGGCCGCCAGCTACGTGCAGACGCTGGAGCGACGCCAGGGCCTGCGCGTCGCCTGCCCGGAGGAGATCGCCTATCTCCAGGGCTTCATCGACCGCGAGCAGCTCGTCGTCCAGGGCCGCAAGCTGGAGAAGAGCGGCTATGGCAAATACCTGCTGAAGGTGGCCGAAGGCCTGGCCTAGCCGCCGTCAGGCGCGCTTGATGTCGAAGTGCTTCAGCACCGGCTCCTCGATCCGCCACACGCCGGTGAAGCCGGGCTCGACCACGAAGGCGTCGCCGGGGCCGACCTGCACCGGGGCGCCGCCATCGGGGGTGATGGTGATGCGGCCGCGGATGATGTGGACGAACTCGTATTCGGTGTAGGTGGCGTGCCAGCTGCCCGGCGTCGCCGCCCAGGTGCCGGACAGCATGCTGCCGTCGGCCGAGCTGTGCTGCACCCAGGTCTGCATCGTCGGCTTGCCCTCGACCACGCGCCAGCCGTCCAGGTCGGTGGTGATGGGCTCGCCCGACGGGGCGCCCAGCTTCACGATCGTCGCCATGATTCTCTCCGCGTTTCGGCCGGCCGGCACCGGATGCGCCGCCGCGACTCGGCCGCGACTGTGCCGGCTGCCGCCGCCGATGACCACCTTCGGCGCGACCATCCCTGGCGCGCCGCCGCCATCGGCTCCTCCGCGGCGGCTTCCTCGACGGGAAGGCCGCCAGGCAGGGGCAACGGCAAATTCAAATTCGGGCATCGGCGAATTCATTTCCGAAATCGCGCTCGAATATTCTCCTCCGAAATAGATCCGGTTGACAATTTCTCGAAATTTTCCGCTCTTAGTCTGTCTCTGTCGGCGAATTCGGAGGCGCGAGACCATGGCGCATGTCCCCTATGTCGGCTCCGGCCCCTATTGCTATGCGAATTCCTTCGCGATGATGTTCGGCGCCCGGGCGCCGTCCACCGCGGTGATCGAGTTCGCCACGGGCGGCCCCTTCGGCATGCAGCTGGTCGGCGGCACCCTGCCGTTCTTCGACCCCTGTGGCTGGACGCCGGAGGCCGGCTTCGGCGACGCCCTCGCCGCGCTGGGCTGGACCTCCTCGGTGCGCCGCGGCGGCACGGCGGAGCAGGCGCTGGCGGCGCTCGCGGCGGCGCTCGCCGATGGCCCGGTCTGGGTCGGCCCGGTGGAGATGGGGCATCTGCGCCATCAGCCCGGCATGACCGGGCCGATCGGCGCCGATCACTACGTCGTCGTCCTCGGCCTGGCCGAGGGACAGGTGCTGATGCACGACCCGCATGGCCATCCCTACGCCACGCTGCCGGTCGACGACTTCGTCGCCGCCTGGCGGGCCGAATCGGTCGACTACGCCACGCCCTTCACCCTGCGCACCGCCTTCCGGCAGGTGCGGGCGGTGACGGAAGAGGCGGCGATCGAGGCCGCGCTGCCGAATGCGCTGCGCTGGCTGTCGATGACGGAGGGCCGCCACCTGCCCGCCGGCACGATCGGCAACGGCGAGGCGGCGGAGCGCCTGGCGGCGATGGTCGAAGCCGGCTGCGACCGCGAGCTGCGCAACCATCTGGTCTGGTTCGCCGTGCGCGTCGGCGCCCGCCGCGTCGCCGATGCCGCCGGCTGCCTGGCGCGGATCGGGCGAGGGGAGGCGGCGCGGATCATGGACGGCCAGGCCCGGCTGATCGGCGCGCTGCAGCACCCGCTGGTGGCCGGCGACGACGCCGCGGCCGCCGCCCTGCTGCGCGCCCTGGCGCCGAGCTATGCCGAGCTGCCGGCGGCGCTGGCATAGGGCGGCGGATCGAGGCGGGGAGCGATCACCAGGCGAATGAGGTCCGGCCGGATCGGGGGATCCGATCGTGCCGGGGCCGCTGCTCACGGCCCCTTGTCTGCTGCGCGCAGGTTCCCGGGGGCGGGGCCGCCATCGGCTGTCCCATGCTCGGGCAATCCCAGGCGCCGCGCCAGGGCGGGCGGCCTGAGCAGGGTGAAGCTGCTATGCTGCTTGGCATAGGCGGCCTGGCGCTGGAATTCGGCTTCCTCCGGATCGAGCGGCGGCGGCGGCCGGGGTTCGGGCGGCACGGCCCGTTCGGCGGCCGTGGCCCTGGCCGACCGTCGGATGACGTCGGGGGCATCGGCCCGCCAAGGATGGTCGGGGACGGGCAGCCGCATGATGACGATGTCGACGTCGTCGTCGTCGTTGTTGTCGAAGACCTCGCCGGTGTCGATCCTGACCCGGTAGGGTTCGTCCCCCGGGAGGCCGAGATCGGCGGCGGAGATGCAGCAGATATGCATGGACTTGGTGGATTCCTCTTCCTCCGGGTCCGGGAGGGGGGCGCAGCCGGCCGGTGGGACGAACGGACTGCCGCCCGATGCCTTCGGGCCGGCCTGATCGGTCCCGGCCTTCGCCGCGGCCGGGTCGAGGCCCGCGGCGAGGGCGCGGCGGGACAGGCCGATGTCGCGGCCGAGGCGCAGGATCAGGGTCTCGATCGGCAGGGCGGTGTCGGCCAGGTCGGCGTCGATGCGCTCATTCTCGGTCAGCTTTTCCCAGAGCCCGGTGGTCAGCCGCTCGCGCGCGCCGGGCTTTCCGGCGGCGATGGCGCGGGACAGGCCTTCGGCGACGGCTTGGCGCCGGTCGTCCTTCTCGTCCTGCCGCCGATCCTTGTGGACTGCGGCCTTGCGCTGTGCTTCCTCGCGCTGCTGGCGCAGCTTGGCCTTGAGGGCCAAAGCGCGACGGATGCCGAGGAAGAGGCTGCTGAAGCGGGTCTCCGCAGTCCCGGCGCGGTCGAGATCGCCGGCCGCGAGGGCGGCGATGCCCTGGGCGTGGAAACCCGAGGCCAGCGACTCGGCGAAATCGGCCATGCGGGACAGCATCGCAGCGTCCCGGGCAGCCTCGTCCGTGGCCGGCGAAGCGGCGGAGGGAGTCTCGGAGCTGATGGCATCATCGACCATTCCCGCATTAGAACAAAGCAGGAACAAATAATCAAGCGAAACCGCATCCGCGGCCAGCCGGCGCGGCGATCCGGCCCGGCCCGCGGCGGAGCGGGAGCGGCGGTCAGCCGCCGCCGGGCGCGACCGGCACCAGCCCGTGGCGCAGCATGACCTCCTTCATCCGCGCCGGGTCGGGCGCGCCGCCGGCGGCCAGGGCGGCGACCTCGCGGAAATAGGCGGGGCCGAGCACGCCGGGGGTGAGGACGGAGAGGCAAACCGCCGGCTCCGGCGTGTCGTTGCGGAAGCCGTGCACGATGCCGCGCCGGATGAAGACGGACTCGCCGGGCCCGACCGGCACGTCCCGGCCGTCGACCTGGAAGGTCAGGGTGCCGGCCAGGCCATAGGCCACCTCGTCCCAGCTGTCGTGATAGTGCGGCACCGGCATCCGGGCGTTCGGCTGCACCGTCATCCGGAACGCATCGAGGCTGCCGGCGGTGTTGTGCTTGCTGTGCAGGAACTCCAGCAGCAGCCCGCCGATGCTGATCGTTTCCATCTCGGTTTTCCCCCGGGTGCGGTGCTCGAGAGAGGGTGGGCCATCCCGCCGGCGCCGGCAATGACCGGCACCGCCCGGCGCATGCCGACATGCGGCGAGAACATTGGCCGGGCGTGGGCCGGACCGATACGGTCGGAGAGGTTCGTTGCGACCGCCGATCCATTCACAGGGGGTCTTGAATGGCAGACGACCAGGAAATCGCCGAGCTGCGAAAGATCTGCGAAGCCTTGGAGCATAAGGTTAAGGCCGCGGAAGGCCGGGTTCAGTCGGTCTACGCCTTCGCGTCCGACCTGAGGAAGGACGTCAAGGGGCTGACGGAGACGGTCTCGGCGGTCCACAAGGGCTTTGGCGATCTGGGAAAGGACCTGAAAGGTCTGCAGGGCCAGTTCAAGGCCGTCGGATCGACCGTGAAAGCGCTCGGAAAGCCGGGCGATATCAAGAAGATGAAGACCCTGATGCTGATGAAGCGGAAA